>JABZGM010000060.1 GCA_015259235.1 Alloprevotella sp.
GTGCTTCATTTCAGTGGGAAACGCCAAGCACGACAGACGATCAACCCACACTTTATGCGCAACTCGGGGAATCCGTTCAGCAACATTGGGAAATTGCGACCCTCGATTTCATTCAATATAAAGGACGCTACCTCCTTGCTCCAACCGACGAAGGTCTACTCATCATAGACCAGCATCGGGCACATATGCGCATCTTGTTTGATGATTATGTGAGACAAATCTCCAAACACGAACAAGCCGCACAAGGACTACTCTTTCCGCAAATCATTGAAGTGGCTCCCAACCAAATGGCTATTTTGCAGGCAATCGAGTCGGAGCTCACAGACATTGGTTTTGAACTTTCCTATTTGGGCAATAACAGCTACTCTGTGTTGAGTGCTCCAGCCAGCATTGATGGCATCGACCCTGTCTTGCTACTGCAAAACATTCTGGATGATGCACAACAGCACGACACGGAAATTCACGAAGAAGTAGTGAATAGCATCGCGCTCTCAATGGCTAGAAAGTCCGCGCTTCCTGTTGGACAATTCCTCAACACAGATGAAATGAGAGATTTAGCCACAAAATTGTTCCAAAGTAGCGAACCTTCGTTTGCTCCAAATGGCAAAACAATTTTCCAAATCGTTCCTCATCGTCTGCTCACGCAGAAATTGGAATAGGCAGATTTTGACATTAAAACCTCAAACTTATTACCCCATTATCCCCTATGAGCGACGGCAATTTCAATCGCAGTATGCTTCCGAGCAATAGTTTTCAAAGTGGAGTCCGTGCGGGACAAGCTCGTATGCAACAGTTTGCACAAGAAGCGTTCAAAGCAACCTTAGATCAACACAAGGCATTGGTTTCTCCTGATGTTGCGGAGCAATTATTGACGACTTTTTTACAGCAGTTGAAGCAAAGAGGATAACGAGATATTCTCTTTCCCTTAGACCATTTAGTTTTCTTCCCGATGGATGTCCATAGATGTTCTACGGCGTCCTCAAATCTCTAAGTTCTTCCCAATGAACAGAGAAACAAACAGGAAAACACAATCAAGATTTACGCGGACAACAACAAATAGAAGCAGCTTTATATATTGGAGTTGCTTTCGTCGTAGAAGTAACATAGAACTATAAGATGAATATATCACTGCATAATCACCCAAAATGCGGAGATTTTGGCAAATAAACGGGAGAAAGGGGCAGAAATCAAGAAGTATTGCGTAACTTTGCAGCATAGATAACCAGTGTAAACTGTATTATTCTAATTCGGATAGCAAACAAACCTGTGAAAGTACTACGTAAACAACTATGGGTATTCTTCGTTATGTTATTTATCGTAGGATGCCAGAAAACAGAAAAACAATATCATATAGGCGTTTCTCAATGTTCTGATGATGCTTGGAGAAATAAGCTCAACACTGAGATGCGCATTGGCGGATATTACTACACCAATCTTGACATTTCCATCGCTTCAGCGCAAGACAACGACGATTTGCAAATTCAGCAAATCGACAGCCTTGTCGATGCTGGAGTAGACTTGTTGATTGTCTCTCCCAATAAGCTAAGCACGATGTCTGATGCCATCGATCGGGCTTACGACAAAGGTATTCCCGTTATTCTTCTGGACAGAAAAAGCAAATCTCCCAAATATACAGCTTATATTGGCGCGGACAACTATGAGGTTGGACGCACGATGGGCGGTTATGTGGCTGGCAAACTCAAAGGAAAAGGGAATGTGGTGGAGATTATGGGATTAGATGGTTCTTCACCTGCCGATGAACGCCACCGCGGTTTTGTGGATGCATTGAAGAAACATCCCAACATCAAACTGTTGGAAAGCAGAAATGCGGATTGGACAGAGAAAACTGCACGCGCACAAATGGACACGCTTCTGGCGCACCACTCCTCCATTGATTTAGTTTTTGCACACAATGACCGTATGGCTTTGGGAGCGCGTGAAGCCCTCGAGGCTGCCGACCGCAAAGACAGTATGCTCTTTGTCGGTATTGATGCACTCCCCACTCCTCAAGGGGGCATTGATGCCGTGCGCAAACATCGTATGACGGCATCGTGTCTTTACCCCACACGAGGAGATCGCGTCATAGAATTGGCGATGAATATCCTCGAGGGACGTCCCTATGAACGCAACAACAAACTCAAAGTTGCCGTCGTGACGCAGGACAATGCAACCCTGTTGCACATGCAAACCGAAGAACTCAACCGACAATACACCCGACTGCAAGATATTCACGGAAAAGTGGACGAATATCTCACTCGTTATCAGCTGCAAACGCTATTTATCTTCCTCTTGGTGGCTGTTATTGTCTTGATTCTGGCTATTTCAGTTTGGATTTTCCGCTACTACGCCTACAAGCATCGCATAGCTGAAGAAGCCTCAAAGTCGAAACTCAATTTCTTCACCAACGTTAGTCACGAATTCCGCACACCGCTCACACTCATTGCCGATCCGATTGAGCGGTTGTTGGAAGACAATAGTCTGTCTTCTCAACAAAATTCATTGCTTAAGGTGGCGCACCAAAACGCACGTGTGCTGCTGCGACTCATCAACGAGATTCTCGATTTGCGCAAAGCACAAAGTGGCACAATGCGACTCAGAATTTCTCAATTTGATTTGACCACTCATCTTAAACTTTGGGTGGACAGTTTCAAAAACCTCACACAACAGCGCAATATCTCCTTAACACTCGATGCTCCCGACGCTCTTCCCTTCGTGGGTGATTTGCATCGTATTGAATTGATTTGCTACAACTTACTCTCCAACGCCATCAAATTTACGCCTGATGGGGGTAAAGTGGATGTTACGGTTTCAAAAGAGAAGAAAGGGGTCGCTATCAAGGTGTCGGACACGGGAAAAGGGATCGAAAAGAGCGAACTATCGCACATTTTCGAGCGTTTCTTCCAAGGCAACAACAACCAAGGAGGCACGGGTATTGGACTTGCCGTGGTGAAATCCTTTATCGAATTGCACCAAGGCTCTGTTCAGGTGGAAAGTGAAGTGGGCAAAGGCACTTGCTTCAACATCTATCTCCCTCAACTTCACTTAGAAGAGCAAGAAGAAAGCCTTCAACAAGTGCCACAAACAATAACAAACTCAACGGATGTAGACCTAGAGGAAACTCTCTCCGAATACATCTCTACCACTCAACAGGATGTTGCCAAGGAGCAGCTCACCAACCTAGATCAAGAGGGACAGACTCCAACTTATGTGTTGGTGGTAGATGACCACGCTTCTATTCGCGACTACGTTTCGCAGCTTCTGAGCGAAGCGAACTACAAAGTGCTCACAGCCTCCAACGGAGAAGAGGGATGGAATTTGGCATTGCGTCAAGTGCCCGACCTCGTTGTTTGTGATGTTTCTATGCCCGTTTTGGGAGGATTGGAACTTTGTCGACGTCTCAAAGACCATGAGATTACGTCGCACATTCCCGTGGTTTTACTCACTGCAAACTCCCTTGACGACCACCGCGCTGAAGGCTACGACAGTGGAGCCGATGCCTATATCACCAAACCATTTAACGGTAAAGTGCTGCTCTCACGTATCGAAAATCTCCTCGTCAACCGTCAAAAACTTCGCAATCTTTTTGCCAACATCACTGAACCGTCCACTACTCCAACCCTCGATGTGGATGGACAGTTCATCGAGAATTTCAAAGCGAAGATTAGAGAACAACTTTCCAATGCTACACTCACAGTGGAAGACTTGAGTGCAGAAATGGGAATGAGCCGCGTGCAACTCTATCGCAAGGTGAAAGCACTGACCGATGTTTCCCCAGTGGAACTTATTCGTATCACTCGATTGAAACGTGCCGAATCACTTCTTCTGCAAGGGGGTAAAACCATTGCTGAGGTGGCTTACGAAGTGGGGTTCTCTTCGCCTTCTTATTTTTCCAAATGTTTCAAAGAACATTTCGGCTGTCTTCCAGGCGAGAAACTTCGCCCTTGACTCCTTCCCAATACCCAGATTATCTATAACAACGGATAACTTTTACAGATAATCTGGCACAAAAGTTGACTTTATTGCTCCTTTTCTCCCCCATTTCTTGGGTACTTTTACCGCAAAGGTTGTATTTCGATGTATCTTCACTCCGCAAGGGAAAAGTATGTCTATCTAACTGATTTTCAAGCAATGTAGCACCAATGTGACGATGTAACAAATCGTACAATCAGTAACAAATATGATACGTGTACGATATTTTTCATCATCCGCAACAAGTGTGACATAGCAAATCGGCGGAATGCCTTACCTTTGCACTGCAATCCGAAAAGAACGGGCAATTACACTGCTCTACGAACGAGCTTCAAACCTCATTCTAACGACAGAGTATAGCTCAAAACTTCCCTCACAGAACAGCGTCGCGTTTACTCTAAAACAAAATGACGCTCCCAAAAATCTCTGTCTGTTCGTTTCCTCAGACAACAACAAACGCTCCCCTCATCAAGGGAGACCATAGAGGAAACTATACATTCCCTCACAGACCTAAATACTATCTAGCTTCAAAAGCTATGCCACAGACAGAGTAGACTTTAACCCAAATCGGTCATTAGATCCTGAACAGATTTCATTGGATTGTTGAGCAGATAGTTTGTTGTGAGTTCGAAGGCGTAGCGGGCTACGTCGAGAACAAACGAGAAACAAGATGCCAACAAGAAATGAAAGATGACAGGAAGTTATCTTCTCTGTAACGAATTGCACTATAACGGTCTAATGACCGATTTGGGTTTAATCCCTCACAGAACGATTTATAGCTTGTTTATGCAAGCAAAAGTGGTGTCAAGAGTAGCCCTCTTGATGCCCTTTTTGTTTTATCCACTTCTTGCTGTCTCCTCCTCTCCTCCTACTCTAACCGATGACACTGGTCATCGGACGCAAGGTGTGCAATCGCACTACGTTTATACGTAACACAACAGCGCAGAACGGCAGTCGGAAATGTTAAATCTGAGAGCTGAAAATATTACGAGTTTTCTTAATTCTAGGAACAATATAATCCACTTCGTTGTCGCCAATCAATGATTTTGGGAGAAAAAATCTGCAATCATCGCAAGTGCTGGCAATTTTGTCGGACGTTTTCAAAATTCTAAGGGAAGAAATATTTATTCCGTCGGACGGAAAAGAAATTTCGTGGGAAGTTTTTTTTGAAATGTCCCACAAAATTGTACGAATGAGCCGTCATTTCATCGCATCTAAGCGCAAACACCGCAAAAACGAGCTGATTTCTTGCGATTTCATCAAAAAACTGCGATTTTCAAAGGCGCGGAGAATCGTGTATTTCCGCCCAGTCTTCTTGTCGCTTGAATTTTCGTGTTAAATGGAGGGGGTAAACCGCGCAAAGTTTCCTTAAATCAAAATCAGAGTCAGAGTTATAAAGTGAAAGCATTCGCTACTGTGAAATAAAAGAAGCCGCACCAGCAATCAATATGCTAGTGCGGCTATTGCGTAAACAACAAATGTTGCGTTATTTCTTTTGGGGCTTAGCTTGCAAGCCGTATCCCTTCTTCTTGTCCAGGATGAAGAGGACAACAGCAAGGACAACAGAAATGACACCAAAGCAGGTGAAAATCATCATTGAGCTGCGATAAGTGGGGTCGGCTTGGTTCTTACTACCAATCCACATGGGAACGAGAGAAAGACCGATGTTTTGGATGTAGAAAATGATAGCGAAGGCAGAACCTAACAATTTCATGGGGATAATCTTCGGTACACTAGGCCACATGGCAGAAGGAACCAAAGCAAATGCGATGCCAAGGATGATCATCAAAATCACAGCGAACCATCCGTAGGGAAGTACATTCGTCATAAAGGTGAAGTGTACAGCAGTGAGCATGGCTGCACCAATAATCATGAGAGTTGCACCCTTACCGATGCGGTCGTAAACAATGCCGAAAATAGGAGTCAAGACGATGGTACCAAAAGGCAAAACCCCAGGGATGAGTCCAGCAAACGCTTCGGGAACATTATAGTTAGCAATCATGAGTTTGGTAGCAAACTTGAGGAAGGGGAACACTGCGCTGTAGAAAAGAAGACAGAGCAAAGCGATAATCCAGAAACCAGGATTAGAGAAAATCGCACCAAGATCTGAGAACTTGAAATTGTCTTCGCTCGATTCTTCTGTCGCTTTCTTACCTTCAACCGCAACGATGGACGCATCTAATTTTCTATCCATCACATTGTAAGCAATGAAGCAAAGCAAACCAATGATCAAAAGACTCATAGCAAACAAAACAGGAGTTTGAAGACTGCCAGTACTTTTTGCAAGAATAGGGTTTAAGCCCAAAGCAGCAGCAGTACCCAAACGCGCAAGACCTACTTGCACGCCCATTGCTAATGCTAGTTCGTGACCGGTAAACCATTTGGTAATTGTCTTAGAAATCGTGATACCAGTGATTTCTGCACCCACACCGAAGATGGCGAAACCTAAACTAGCTACGGCTGCCGAGATGGGAAGATGAAGCTGAAAACTCAGTACATCTACGCTGAACACAGATGCTCCAAAATCAACAGATACAGCGAGATATTTAATGATAACTCCGACCAACATCAACGAAGCACTGAGCAAACCAGTGAAACGGATGCCGAGTTTGTCGAGGATAAGACCTCCAAAGAAGAGCATCAACAAGAAAACATTGATGAGTCCGTAACTTCCAGAGAAGAATCCGTAGTCACTAGCAGACCAACCAAGACCACCTTCCGCAGTGGACTTTGTGAGAATGCTCTCCAATGGAGAGAACAGGTCGGTGACGTAGTAGCCCATCATCATAGTGATCGACACGATGATGAGCGCACTCCAACGCGCCTTGGGCGAGTCGTTGAGTTTTTGTGTGATTGATTGTGTAAGAGACATATTGATATTTGATTGATTTTACAAGTTAGAAGTCAGCACCTCCGATTTTGTTTCAAAGCTTTTGAACGACGGCTACGCGCTATTTCAAATACTTATCGAGCCAACGGAAGAAGGTGCGTTGCCAAAGAATACCATTTTGCGGACGCAACACCCAGTGGTTTTCGTCAGGGAACAACAAGAGTTGAGCAGGCACTCCACGAAGTTTTGCAGCCGTGAAAGCACTTTGCGCTTGCGTGTATTCGATGCGGAAATCCTTTTGTCCGTGAATGCAAAGGATAGGAGTGTCCCAACGATCGACATACAAGTGAGGAGAAGTGCGGAATATCTTCTGTTGCTGACCTTCTGCATTCTTGTGCCAAGGTGCGGCGCCCATATCCCAGTTGGCAAACCAAAGTTCTTCCGTCTCGGTATATTGTTGTTGCGTGTTGTAAATGCCATCGTGCGCAATGAAGGCTTTGAAACGCTTGTTGTGGTTTCCTGCCAACCAATAGACGCTAAATCCTCCAAAGGAAGCACCAACAGCACCGAGGTGTTCACGATCTACATAAGGTTCATTGGCGAGGTCGTCAATGGCAGAGAGATAGTCTTCCATGCACTGACCGGTGTAGTCGCCACTGATTTGTTCCAACCATTCGTGGCCAAAACCAGGAAGTCCACGGCGATTAGGAGCTATGACGATATAGCCTTGAGCAGCCATAATCTGGAAATTCCAACGATAGCTCCAAAATTGGCTCACTGGACTTTGAGGACCGCCTTCACAAAACAGCAAAGTGGGATATTTCTTTGTAGGATCGAAGTGAGGAGGATAAATCACCCAACTGAGCATCTGCTTTCCATCGGTTGTTTTTGTCCATCGCTCTTTGACTTCTCCCCACGCAAGGTTGTCGTAGAAGTATTTGTTCTCTTCTGTTAATTGAGAAGGACGACCTGTTTTCGTGTCTACCAAGAAAATCTCATCTGCGGCTGCCATAGAATGACGCTTCGTGAGTAATTGTTTTCCCCCATTGAGTGGAGCCACCAACGAATAGTCTACTTGTTCATTGGTGATTTGGCGCACTTTTCCTTGGAGATTGGTGACATGAAGATTGGCTTTTCCGTGCCAAACTCCCACAAAGAACAATTGTTTGCTGTCAGTAGCCCAGGCAAAACCGTCTACCCCACTGTCGAAGGACTCTGTGACGTAGGTCTTTTTCCCTGATTTCAAATCATAGACGCACAAACGCGCACGATCGCTTTCATATCCATCGCGCTCCATACTGCTCCAAGCCACGCATTTACCATCGGGAGAAAATTGTGGATTGATGTCGTAGCCCACATTCGCATCAACCTTTGATTGATTCACTGCTTGATGCTGAAGACTTTTGGTGTAGTCAGTAGAGGTGGGTGCAGTCCATCCCTCAGGTTTGCAGAGATTGCGCGTTGTTCCAGAGGGGATGTCATAAAGGAAGATATCGCTGTCGGTGGAAGTGGCGTAATCACGTCCCACTTTCTTGCGACAAGTATAAGCTACTTGTGCGCTATTCGGACTCCAAGCCAATTGCTCGTTGCCACCAAATGGCATCATAGGCGATTCAAAGGGTTCTCCCTCCAAAAGGTCTTTTGCCACTGTGACGCGCTCACCATCAAATTCCGCCAAGAAGGGATGAGGAGCAGAGGTGACATATTGATCCCAATGTTTGTACATCAAATCGTTGATGACCATACCCGTTGCTTTGGGTAAGTCGGCTTCTTTGGGTGCAATAGCCGTATGTTGTGGCACTTCTTTGACCAGAATGACGCGTTTTCCGTTGGGAGCGAAAAGAAAATCCACCACATCGTCTTCTTCGTGGGTGATTTGTTTGCGCTCTGAGCCATCAGCTTTCATCGTCCACAACTGACTGCTTCCGCTCTCGCTTGAAAGGAAAACGATGCGCTCTTCATTGCCGAAGCGCACCCACACTGCGCCTGATTCGCTTTTCGCAGAAGTGGTGAGTTGTTGCGACTTTTTGTTCTTAATGTCTAAGAGATAAAGCACAGAGTGCGACTTGTTCTCCGCCACACTATAATAACTAACAGCATACACGGCATGAGTGCCTGCTGCATTGGGAGATACCGTACCGATGCGCCCCATCGCCCATAGTGCTTCAGGCGTCATACGGTCAGAACTCAATTTCGGCATTTGACGACCGATGAAAGTTTCTGCAGCGGCTTCTGTTGCTGCTGTGGTGGTCAGTCCTGCCACACTCAAAGCTGTGGCAGCTATCATGGTGGGTATGTTCATAAGCGATGATATTATACGAGAGTCGGGAGTGTAAATCCTTCAAAAGAAATGTAATCTCAGAAAAAAGAAGGAAACAACCAAAGACAAATGTAGGAATATCCAATAAGTATAAGCGGTTGTGCAACCAACTTATAATATACTCGGAGAGACGCACTCTCACGGGAGCGCGTCTCTACCTAAGTTCCTTGTTTTATTTCTGTTGTTCGTTGCGCTTGCGCTGTTCTTCAACGAGCTTTTGTTGCTCTGCTGCCAAAGCTGCCAAACGCGCGCTCAAGCCCGAAGGCTTCTTGTTGGGATTGTTCTTGTTGCGTTCGTAGGTGGCTTCCAACTTTTCCAACAATTTAGCATCGTCAGTGCTCCAACGCAAATACCACATAGTGAGCGCGCTGCTGAAGAGCGAGATGAAATAGTAGAAGTTCAAACCTGCGCTATATTTGTTGAACATAAAGAAGAACATCACAGGCATCAAGAACATCATATATTGCATAATCTTCATCTGCTGACCTTGTTGTCCAGCTGCCGCCATTGAATCTTGTTGCTGACGCATGGTCATCATACTATACAGCACATTAGAGAGACAGAAGAGTATGCAGAAGAGCGAGAGGTGATTGCCCAATCCCCAGATTTCGCCCGACCAACTGATTAAATCGTCATACGCAGAGAGGTCGTCTGCCCAAAGGAAACTTTGTTGACGCAACTCGATAGCGTTAGGCACGAAGTTGAACATCGCAATCCAAATAGGCATTTGAATGAGCATCGGCAAACATCCGCCCATCATACTCACGCCGTGTTGAGAATACAACGTTTGAATCTCTTGCTGACGCTGGAGCGCGTTATCTTTGTCCTTATACTTCTCGTTGATTTTTTCTACCTTCGGACGCAACACGCGTTGCTTTGCACTGCTCATAAAACTCTTGCGCGTGGAGGGGAACACAATGGCGCGCAAAATCAGCGTGATGAGCACCAAAACAAGCCACATCGGAAGGTTGAGCGAAGTGAGGAAGTCGAAAACATAGATGGTGAAGAAACGGTTTACCCAACGCACAACAGGCCAACCCAAATACACCAACTTTTGGAGGTCAATGTCTTGTCCTTTGTTGAGCGAGTGCTTGTCCATCGATTGGAGCAAGCGGAAATTATTGGGACCGAAATACCATTGGAATTGCGCTGGAGTTTTGCCAGAAGCATCAAAGGCACTCTCCATTTGCGCACCATATTGCTTGAGATAACCATTGTTGTTCTTCTCATCTTCGCTTTCACTCGTGAGTTTCACGTTGGTGAGCGGAGATTTAGCGATGAAGCAAGAACTGAAATACTGATTTTTGAAAGCAATCCATTCGAGGTTTTCTTCGATTTGCTTCTCATCGTTACCGCGCTCTTTGAGGTGGTCGCTACTTCCTTCCACATCCTTATAACTGAGCGTGGAGTATTGGTTTTCAAAATAGAATCCCTTTTCAAACTGACGCACGTGGTCAGTGAGCGCAATGCCCACTGTCTTAGTTTTTGGCGACACCTCTTGTGAAAGTCCTTCAGAACGCAGGCTCATATTGAGCATATAATCTTCAGACAACGCATAGTCGAAAGCCAATTTCTCGCCACGCTTACCCACAGCTTCCATCGTTACGGAGTTCTTCGTGACTTGCACGGGCTTGAAATAAAGGTTTTCTGTGTCAATGTTACGTTGCTTCGTTTCGATGGTAAAGTTCATCGAAGCATCGTTGGAGTTGTACAGCACTAAAGCGTTGTTTTTCCCTTCGTTATAGTCCTTATATGACTTATATTCTTTGAGCAAAACTTGACTTATTTGTCCGCCTTTGGGAGCAATCGTAACTTCGATTTTGTCGTTGCTCAACACCACAGGCTTCAAAGAGTCGTTA
>JABZGM010000061.1 GCA_015259235.1 Alloprevotella sp.
CCCATCACGTGATATGGCAAGACTTCGACACGCTCAATCACGGTGTAGGGCTCTAGATATTCAGCCACGGCATGCAGACGGTCGTCTCTATCGGTGATGCCTGGCACCACCACGTGACGCAACCAAATGGGTTTGCCTATTTCTTGAAGATAGTCCAAAAAGCGAGCATTGTTTTGACGCGTCACACCGATGTATTCTTTGTGGATGCTGTCGTCCACGGTTTTCACATCGAAGAGAATGAGGTCGGCTTCGGCTGCTGCACGGCGCGCGGCTTCGTTCCACACAGAACCCGCTGTGTCGAGCGCGGTGTGGAGTCCCTCTTCGTGACAAAGTTTGAAATAGGCTTCCACAAATTCCGCTTGCACCAAGGGTTCTCCGCCTGTGCAAGTGACTCCTCCGGTGCGAATGAAGTTTTTGTATTTTCGCACCTCTCTCATGAGTTCTTCTGGGGTCATCTCGTATTTGGTTTTGGCAGCAATTTCCCAAGTGTCGGGATTGTGGCAAAATTGGCAACGCATGGGACACCCTTGTAGGAAGGTGACAAAACGGATGCCAGGACCATCTACAGTGCCCATGGATTCGAGAGAGTGTATGCGTCCAATGATGGGAGAAGGTGTACTCATGATGAGAAAATAGGATGAAAAAGTGTGGAAGGATTGAGGCTATGCTCAAAAAGGGCAAGACACCCAATGCCGGGGCAAGCCGCAGCGATGAGTGTCTTGCTGAGAGAGTTCTCGTAGGGATTGCGCAACGAAGGCGCAAGGTCGATTAGCAGCTAGCGCTAATGGTACGAGAGATAACGTCGAGTTGTTGTTCGCGAGTGAGCTTGATGAAGTTCACAGCATATCCAGACACACGGATAGTGAGCTGAGGATATTTTTCGGGATGTTCCATTGCATCATAGAGCAAGTCGCGATCGAATACGTTCACATTGAGGTGTTGACCACCATCGGGAGTGAAGTAACCGTCCATGAGGTTCACGAGGTTGGTCTCACGGCTCACTTCGTCCTTACCGAGAGTGGCAGGAGAAATTGCCCAAGTGTAAGAGATACCGTCGTGTGAGTGTTGGAAAGGCAACTTAGCTACAGATGCGAGAGAAGCTACAGCACCCTTGGTATCGCGACCGTTCATGGGGTTAGCACCAGGAGCGAAAGGTACACCAGCAGGACGACCGCAAGGAGTAGCACCAGTGTGCTTACCATAAACCACATTAGAAGTGATGGTGAGCAATGACTGAGTGGCGATAGAATCGCGGTAAGTGTCGTGCTGACGCATGTAGTTCATGAACTTCTCGGTGATCATTACAGCGAGTTCGTCAGTAGCTTCGTCGTTGTTACCGAAGGGCACGTAAGAACCTTCTTGTTCGAAACCAACAGCGAGACCACGTTCGTCACGAATCACGCGCACCTTACCAAACTTGATGGCAGCGAGTGAGTCGGCTACGATGGAGATACCTGCGATACCGCTGGCACGAGTGCGAATGATGTCGCCATCGTGGAGCGCCATTTCGAGAGCTTCGTAGCTATACTTGTCGTGCATGTAGTGGATGATGCGGAGGGCGTTGCAGTAAACGCGAGCCAACCAGCTCATCATTTGCTCGAACTTAGCCATTACCTCATCGAAATCGAGGTATTCGCTAGTGATAGCAGGGAAGAGGGGAGAGATTTGCTTGCCGTTGAGTTCGTCGACACCACCGTTGATGGCATAGAGAAGACACTTAGCGAGGTTGGCGCGAGCACCGAAGAATTGCATTTGCTTACCGATGCGCATAGGAGATACGCAGCATGCAATACCGTAGTCATCACCGTAGTCAGGACGCATGAGGTCGTCGTTTTCGTACTGGATGGCAGAAGTTGCGATAGACATCTTAGCGCAATACTTCTTCCAGTTTTCGGGAAGACGAGTTGACCAAAGTACAGTGAGGTTAGGTTCTGGTGCAGGTCCGAGGTTGGTGAGGGTGTGGAGGATACGGAAGCTGGTCTTAGTCACCATGGTGCGACCGTCCATGCCCATACCACCGATAGATTCAGTTACCCAAACAGGGTCACCAGAGAAGAGAGCGTTGTACTCAGGAGTGCGGAGGAAGCGCACGATGCGGAGCTTCATCACGAACTGGTCGATGAGTTCTTGAGCTTCTACTTCAGAGAGCTTACCAGCCTTGATGTCGCGTTCGATGAAGATGTCCAAGAAAGTAGACACACGACCAATAGACATAGCTGCACCGTCTTGGTCCTTGATGGCAGCGAGGTAAGCGAGATATACGTATTGTACAGCTTCGCGAGCGTTTTCAGCAGGACGAGAGAGGTCGAAACCATAAGCTTCACCGAGCTTGATGAGTTCCTTCAAAGCGTTGATTTGCTCAGTAGTTTCTTCGCGAAGTTGGATGGTCTTATCGTTCATCTCTTGGATTTCGAGACGATTGAGATAAGCTTGCTTGTCTGCGATGAGGTTGTCTACGCCATAGAGAGCAACACGGCGATAGTCACCGATGATGCGACCACGACCATAAGCATCGGGCAAACCAGTGATGACGTGGCTGTTGCGGCAACGACGGATGTCGGAAGTGTAAGCAGAGAACACACCTTCGTTGTGGGTCTTGCGATACTTGGTGAAGATTTCCTTAGTCCAAGGGTCGAGCTCATAACCATAAGCGTTGAGAGCATTTTCTACCATGCGCACACCGCCTTTGGGGAAGATACCACGCTTGAGAGGAGCATCAGTTTGGAGACCTACTACGACTTCTTTGTCCTTGTCGATGTAGCCAGCACCATAGGTGGTGACACTTTGTGGGAGACGAGTTTCTACGTCGTAGAGACCCTTCTCACGTTCTACCTTGAACATTTCGCTCAATTTGTCCCAAAGGGCGAGCGTGTTGTCTGTAGCGGGGGCGAGGAAGCTGTCGTCGCCTTCATAGGGAGTGTAGTTGTACTGGATGAAGTCACGTACGTTTACTTCGCGTTTCCAGATGTTACCTTCGAAGCTACCTGCAATATCGGTCAGTTTCATGATGGTTGTTGTTTGAATGATTGTTGGTTGAGAAAACCTCCGTCAGTAGTGAAAAAGCATTGGTGACAGTGAGAATAGGCTTTAGGTCTAAAAGAACTGCTGCTATTTTGAAAATATGCGGCTATTTCTGCATATTTGCACTGTCGTGTTGTCTGTCTTTCCACAGCGGATGAAGATTTGTCGCGGGTTATTTATCTCAGACGACACAAAAATACGATATTATCTCTATATCTTGCAAGTATTTCGCAAAGAAACTGCAATAAAAAGAGTGTTAATGCCTGACTTTGCTTTTGTTATTGCGCAAAATAGGGTGATTTGTGCAGTTGGACACAGTTGGTTTTTTCCTAAAACTACAAATTGCAATATCTAGACTTTGCAAAATCTAGGGAATATTAGGGTGAATAATTTTGAGATTGTAATCATTACAATTTTATTTTCTGAGATAGTTTGATGTGAAAATATCCACTTTGATAAAATTGGAGGTCAAAAAAGTTTATTCCTGTGGGTTGAATGCAAAAAGAAATCCCCCGCATCCGTGAAGATGCGAGGGAAATGAAAGGTCGGTGCCCTGATGTTGGAGGACAGAATGATATATATGCACAATGTGCAGACTGCTTTTTAGTTTTGAGTGTCGTTTTTGAACACCAAACCATGTTCTGCCTTCTCCACTATAATAGGTTGCGCGGAAGAAACAGTGCCACCCAAAATGGCGCGTGACAAATCGTTGAGCAAATGTTGCTGCAAAGCGCGCTTCACAGGACGCGCACCAAAGTCGGGATCGTAGCCTTCTTCGGCAAGGAAACTTACCGCATCATTGTTCACACGAAGAGTGATGCCTTGTTCTTCCAGTCGATGAGCGATGGCCTTGATGTGGATGCGTACGATTTGCTCGATTTCGCTGCGCGTGAGGGCGTGGAACATGAGGATGTCGTCGATGCGATTGACAAACTCAGGGCGCAATCCAGGAATGGGCGTGCCGTTGGAAGATAGTCGAGGTTGAGTGAGTTGATTCACCAATTTCTCTCGAGTGGCTTCAGAAATCTGGGTGTTGTCGGCACCTTGTTCTCCAAAAACTTCCGTCTCCTTACCCGTGAGCAGGTTGGACGTCATGATGATAATCGTGTTTTTGAAGTTCACCGTGCGACCTTTGTTGTCGGTGAGGCGACCATCATCGAGCACTTGCAAGAGGATGTTGAACACATCGGGATGGGCTTTTTCGATCTCATCGAAGAGTACGACAGAGTAGGGTTTGCGGCGCACAGCTTCCGTGAGTTGTCCACCTTCGTCATACCCCACATATCCCGGAGGAGCACCAATCAAACGCGTTGCAGAAAACTTCTCTTGGTATTCGCTCATGTCGATGCGTGTCATCATGTTTTCGTCGTCAAAGAGACATTCTGCGAGTGCTTTTGCCAACTCCGTCTTACCTACACCCGTTGCACCGAGGAAGATGAACGAACCAATGGGACGTTTGGGGTCTTGCAAACCAGCGCGACTGCGGCGCACAGCATCAGCCACGGCAGTGATGGCTTCGTCTTGTCCGATGACACGAGCATGCAATTCGTCTTCGAGGTGAAGCAACTTCTCACGTTCGCTCTGAAGCATGCGAGTCACAGGAATGCCCGTCCAACGGCTTACCACATCTGCGATGTCGTCGGCGGTGACTTCCTCCTTGACCATGGCTTCTGCACCTTGACGTTGTTGGAGTTGTTGGTGAATTTCTGCAATCTCCGTTTCAAGTTGTTGCAACTTGCCATATCGAATCTCAGCTACCTTGCCATAGTCTCCTTCACGCTCTGCGCGTTCTGCCTCGTATTTGAGGCTTTCGATCTGTTGCTTGTGGTCTTGAATCTTTGCCAGCAACTCGCGTTCGCCTTCCCACTTACCTTTCAACTCGTGTTCTTCTTCCTCGAGCGATTGAATCTCTTGGTTGAGAGCGGTGAGTTTAGCTTGATGCGCTTGTTCTGCAGTCGCACCAGCTGTGTTAGGAGCAGGAGCATTTTGAGCAGCCACCTCGGCTTCACGGCGAATGGCTTCACGTTCGATTTCGAGTTGTCGCAAACGGCGTGAGATTTCATCGAGCTGTTCTGGTTGAGAGTCGCGCTCCATGCGGAGTTTTGCGGCAGCTTCGTCCATCAAGTCGATGGCTTTGTCGGGAAGAAAACGGTCGCTGATGTAGCGATGGGAGAGGGTCACTGCAGCAATCAAAGCATCGTCTTGGATGCGCACGTGGTGGTGGTTTTCGTAACGCTCTTTCAAACCACGAAGAATGGAAATAGCGTCTTCGGGAGTGGGTTCGTCCACCAGAACGGTTTGGAAGCGGCGTTCGAGTGCCTTGTCTTTCTCGAAATATTTTTGGTATTCTTCGAGAGTCGTCGCACCAATGCTGCGAAGTTCTCCGCGAGCGAGTGCAGGTTTCAAGATGTTGGCAGCATCCATGGCACCTTCTCCCTTGCCAGCACCGACAAGTGTGTGGATTTCGTCGATGAAGAGAATGATATCTCCGTTGGCAGCGGTGACTTCGTTGACAACGCTCTTCAAACGCTCCTCAAATTCGCCTTTATATTTGGCACCAGCCACGAGAGCTCCCATGTCTAAGGAGAAAAGACGCTTGTTGCGCAAGTTTTCAGGAACGTCACCGCGAACGATGCGTTGTGCTAATCCTTCCACAATGGCGGTCTTACCTGTGCCAGGTTCACCGATGAGGATAGGATTATTCTTCGTTCTGCGTGAAAGAATCTGAAGTACACGGCGGATTTCGTCGTCTCGACCAATCACAGGATCAAGTTTTCCATCGCGGGCTTCAGCCACTAAATCGCGAGCATATTTGCTCAGCGCTTGATAGGTGTCTTCGGCAGAAGCAGAATCCACCTTCTTTCCTCCGCGCAATTCCTTGATGGCAGCAGTGAGTGCAGTCGTAGTCATACCCGCATCTTTCAGCATCTGCGCAACCACGCTCGGTGTGTTGAGCAATGCCAAAAGGAGAGGTTCCAATCCGGTGAATTGATCTCCGTCTTTTCTCGCGATTTCTTGTGCTGCATTGAGCACCTTGTTGCTATCGCTGTCAAGATAAGGTTCTCCACCTTCCACACGGGGGAGACTCTGCAAGTGACGTTCAAGGGTTGAAGTAAGAACTTGCGCATTAACCCCCGTCTTTCCAAAAAGAAATTGTGTGACATTTTCTCCCACATCCATGATGCCATGCAGCAAGTGCGCAGGAGTGATGCTTTGTTGGCGCAATTCAGAAGCACGTTGCACAGCATGTTGCAACGCTTCTTGCGCTCTGATGGTGAAATTATCGAATGTCATATTATATATTGTTTTAATCGTTAGAATATAGCCGATGATGCAGAAATGAAATGCTTACTATTGAGTTGTCAAGTAGTTTACTCGAGTTGTTGAGTGCATTGTCCTCTTGACTAGTCAATATCTTTCGCTCAATATCGCTGGAGTCACCGACAGCCACACAGGTGCAATAGCTTTGCCAACGCGCTTCATTTTCTTGCGAATCCCACAGGTATGCCGTTTTGTCGTGAAAATCCTGCTATTTTGTCTGTAAATCGTTGAAAATAAAAGGATTGTGTGACAAAATTGCAGGTTGTACATCGAGTAGTGTGTGCGAGAGATAGAAAAACCTCAAGATTTTCTCGCGAAAATTCAAACTTTATTTGGGAAATTGCTATCTAGATATTACTTTTGCAGTGGAAAACGACCGAATCTCTGTGGATAGCTTATACTTTATGCCGTGGTTAAGGCGAAGTCTAGCCTTGTTTTCTTGCTCAAGGCGGAAAAATCCCTTTGATGCGAAGTACAAGCAAAGGCAGAAAGATGCAGTTTCTCTGGCAATCGGTCAAATGTATCATCTATATATAAACATCATCAATTATGGCTTTTATCGAAACACTCCAAGAATATCTCAAGAAAGAAGGTTTCTTGCCCGAACTCACTGAATTCGGTCTTCAATTCAAGTACGAAACACTCGATTTCGTAAGTTTCAAAGACGAAGAAGACGAACTTTTCCTTAACCTCTTCTTCCCCCAAATCTTTGAGGTGACTGACGAAAACCGTCAAGATGTTCTTGCTGCTCTCGATCGAGCAAACAGCGAAGTGAAGGTGGCTAAGGCAAGCGTGCGTTTCGGTAATGCAGTTTGGGTAGGTGTAGAAATGCTCCTCTCTGAGAACTACGACCTCGGTGATATCGTACCACGTTCGCTCAACATGATGATCTACTATCGCGACATATTCTATAAGAACTTCTCTGAAACTCCTTCTGGCAAACGCGCCATCGAAGCTGCACAAAAACAACAAGCTGGCAAGTAATCTACTTTAGGTTACAAAACCAATTGTAGTGAGACTATTTCTGGAAAATACCCCTTTTGCACTGCTCACTCAGTGCAAAAGGTCTATTCCAGATAGAAGTTCGCCTCCACGTTTCGAGCATCTTGTTCAATCATTATGTGCATTTTGCTCTCTAAAAGCACTATCCATACTATGACTCTCATTAAATCCATCTCCGGATTCCGTGGCACCATTGGCGGTCGCGTCGGAGATACCCTCAACCCCGTTGACATTGCCAAATCTGTTGCTGCCTACGCTAGTTTGCGTGAAAAGGTCGTGAGCCGCAAATATCGCCGCAAAATTGTAGTGGGACGCGATGCACGCATCTCAGGTGAAATGGTCTCTCACGTTGTGTGTGGCACCTTGATGAGTATGGGCTTCGATGTGGTCAACATCGGATTGGCATCTACTCCCACCACAGAATTGGCAGTCACCCTCGAAAGTGCTTGTGGTGGCATTATCATCACCGCATCTCACAACCCCCGTCAGTGGAATGCGCTCAAATTCCTCAACGAACACGGAGAATTCCTTCCTCCTGCTGAGGCAAGCGAAGTCGTGCGTTGTGCTAATGCAGACTGCTATGAGTTTGCCGATGTGGACAATCTAGGTTGTGACATTCAAAACTATAGCTACGACCAACGCCACATTGAGATTGTTAAGCAACTCGAATTGGTGGATGTTGAAGCCATTCGTCGTGCACACTTCACCGTCGCTCTCGACGCTGTGAACTCTGTGGGTGGTGTGATTATCCCCAAGCTCTTGGGACAACTTGGGGTTACGCAAGTGACACAGCTCAACTGCGAACCTACGGGAGACTTCGCACACAATCCCGAACCCCTTAAGGAGCACCTCAGCGAAATTCGCAACCTCATGCGTAAGGGACGCCACGACATTGGTTTTGTGGTAGACCCCGATGCCGACCGTCTCGCCCTTATTTGTGAAGATGGCACCATGTTTGGTGAAGAGAATACCCTCGTGGCAGTTGCCGACTACGTGCTCCAGCACACTCCTGGCAACACCGTGAGCAATCTTTCTTCCACTCGTGGTCTTCGCGATGTCACCGAGAAGCATGGTTGCAACTACACGCCTGCAGCTGTGGGTGAGGTCAATGTAGTCACTAAAATGAAAGAAACTGGTGCAGTCATTGGTGGTGAAGGCAACGGAGGAGTCATCTATCCTGCGGCACACTCTGGTCGTGATGCTTTGGTGGGTATCGCCCTCATCCTCACCCATCTCGCAAAACTCGGTTGCAAAACTTCTGAGTTGCGCGACAGTCTTCCACAATACTTTATTTCAAAAAATCGCATCGATCTCAAACCCACCACCGATATCTTTGCCTTGCTTCAAAAGGTTAAGGAAATCTACAAAGACGAGCAAATCACTGACATCGATGGAGTGAAGATTGACTTTGCCGACAAGTGGGTACACCTCCGCAAGTCCAACACAGAACCTATCATCCGTGTTTATGCAGAGGCTCACACTCGCGAAGAAGCTGATGCCTTGGCACAGCAGATCGTGGATATGGTCTACACCATGACCCAACAATAATAAGGCAATAACACTATAGCTATGTCCCCTCTGCCTCAAATTGAGGGAGAGGGGATTACTTTTATTGCCTGACACATCCCGTCAACTCAAAGGAGTAAATTGTTCAGCTAGTCTGATACATTCCTCCAACTCCCAAGGAACATATTGAATCTATGAAGAAAAACCTTCTTCCTCTTGCCGCCTTGTTACCCCTCTGCGCTGCCGCTCAGCAACGCTACAACATCGTCTACATCATGACAGACGACCACACGGCGCAAATGCTCTCTGCCTACGACAGTCGTAATATCAAAACTCCCAACCTCGACCGCATCGCGCAAGACGGGGTGAAATTCACACGCTCTTTCGTTGTCAACTCCTTGAGTGGTCCTTCTCGCGCCTGCATGCTCACTGGTAAGCATTCCCACAAAAATGGATTTACCAACAACGAGCATGGCATCTTCAATGGTGCTCAACAAACGATGCCCAAACTCTTGCAAAAGGCAGGCTACCAAACTTCCATCGTGGGTAAGTGGCATCTGGTGAGCGAACCTACGGGTTTTGATCATTGGGATATTCTCCCTGCACAAGGCAACTACTACGACCCTGATTTCTACAACGCAAAGGGTCCGTACAAGGTCAAAGGGTATCTCACCAACATCATCACCGACAAAGCCATTCAATGGTTGGACGAAGAGCGGGATCCCAACAAACCCTTTGCCCTCTTTGTGCACCACAAGGCTTGTCACCGCGATTGGTTGCCCGAACTCAAATATCTTCGCGAATATGAAGATGTCAATTTCCCACTTCCTGCCAATTTCTACGACGACTATGCAGGTCGCGAAGCTGCCGGCAAGACAGAAATGGAAATCGACGACCACATGACGCTCGACTACGATTGCAAAATCATGCCCAAAGACGGAAAAGGTTCTCATCTCTTTTCCTCTTATTTGAACTTCCTCGGTCGTCTCAACACTGAAGATCGCGCCAAATACGATTATTTCTACGACAGTATCAGCGTAGATTTCCACAAGCGCAACCTCTCTGGCAAAGCCCTCGCAGAATACAAATTCCAACGCTACATGCGCGACTATGCCAAGGTGGTGAAATCGCTTGACGACAACGTGGGACGCCTGCTCGATCACCTCAAAGAGAAAGGATTGCTCGACAACACCCTCGTGGTCTACACTTCCGACCAAGGATTCTATATGGGAGAACACGGATGGTTCGACAAGCGATTTATGTATGAAGAATCATTGAACACTCCGCTCCTCATGCACCTTCCCAAAGGACTTAAGGCACGAGGCGACATCAACGAGATGGTGCAAAATATCGACTATGCGCCCACCTTCTTAGAATTAGCCGGTGCTCCCATACCATCTGACATACAAGGTGTTTCGCTCGTTCCCCTGCTCAAAGGGCAGCATCCCAAAAACTGGCGCAAGAGTGTCTATTACCACTACTACGAATATCCCGCTGAACACAGCGTGCGCCGTCACTATGGTGTGCGTGGCGACCGCTACAAACTCATGCATTTCTACAACGACAACGATGCTTGGGAACTCTACGACTTGAAGAACGATCCCACTGAGATGCACAATCTCTATGGTGATCCCAAGATGAAGAGTGTAACCAAGGAAATGAAGAAGGAATTGCTTCGTTTGCAAAAGCAATATGACGATAGCATTCGGTTCCAACAGAAGCTCTAAATGAGTGTTGAAGATAGACCCAAAGTGGCACGAGGCTTTCGAGTTTCGTGCCACTTTTTTGTTTTCCGTGTGAGAGTGTTGTGGTTGTTTCATCGTTTTCATGATTTAGTCCAAATTGGTCGTTAGATCCTGAACAGATTTTATTTGATGGTTGAGCAGTTTATTTCTCGTTTGCCTGTGGCGTAGCGGGCTACGTCTAGAACGAGAAACAAGATGCAACAAGAAAATCGAAGATGACAGGAAGTTATCTGTTCAAATACAAGTCGCATTATAACGCTCTAATGACCGATTGGGGTTTAGGTGGTTAACGCAAATTGGGGGATGTCCAGAGACTTTTGCCACCTTCCTCC
>JABZGM010000062.1 GCA_015259235.1 Alloprevotella sp.
CCTTTCTAACGGCTAATCTCTAACGGCTAATCTCTAACATCTAACGTCTAATCGAGCCACGCTTGTCGTGGCGAGCAGAAAGGGTCTGCGACCCTCTAACGTCTAATCTCTAGCGTCTAAATATGTCCCCTCGTCTATATTATCCCTACACGGTCGAACCCTTTCAGGAAGACTTCACCGGTAGACTAGCGTGGAGCACCCTGGGCAATCTCCTGCTCCGTGTATCCACCCTCCATGCCGAATCCCATGGATTTGGCTACACCTACATGAACCAGCACCACCGCGGATGGGTGCTTTCGCGCTTGGTCATCGAAATCAACCAGATGCCTCGCACGGGAGAAGCCTACACCCTCTCCACGTGGGTCAACAAGATATTCCGCCAATTCACCGATCGTCTCTATGCGATGCAGAATGCGCAGGGCGAAACCGTGGGTTACGGACACAGCACTTGGGCGCTCATCGACTACGACACGCGCCAACCCGTGAATCTGGAAAACCTGCCCGACGGAGGATTCTCTGGAGCCCTCCACCCCGAAGATGTGCCCATCGCAGGAGCCTCGCGCGCAAGAGTGAAGAGCGAAGTCCCAGCTTTGGTGCATCGCGCTGCCTTCAGCGACCTCGACATCAACGGACACGTCAATTCCATTCGCTACATCACCCTCCTGCTCGACACCTTCTCCAAACAGTGGCACGCCACCCACGAGGTGAAACGCATCGAGATGTCTTATGGACTGGAAGCCTATGCCGACGACGAACTCCGCGTCTATGCCGATGCGCTCGACAACGACCGTTGGGCTTTTGAAATCCGACGTGTGCGTCCCTCAGAAGGCGACAAAGAAACCCTCGTGGTACGCAGCATCATCACTGCCCCAGCGTTGACGAAGCAAGCCTGAAGAAAATAGTATCCCCAAAGACACGTCCTTTGTCGTGCCCCACCTTTGCCCCGCCCTGCTTTCGTGGCATGGCGATGGGAATTAGAATTGCCTTCTGACGCAGCGGGAAAATCAGGTCTTTTTGTGCGATTTTTCAAGAAAAACATTTGGAGATTCGGCAAAAACGCACTAACTTTGCACCGCAATCTCCGCAAGGAGCACTGTGAAAGCCGGAATAGCTCAGTTGGTAGAGCGACGCATTCGTAATGCGTAGGTCACGAGTTCGAGTCTCGTTTTCGGCTCTCCGATGAACCACCCAACTTTTTGGGTGGTTTTCTTGTGTATAAATGTCAAATTCTATCGGCAAAGCGTGATCATCTCACTAAGGTTTCGTAACTTTGCAACCTGACTTTACTGCCCCCAAGGGCTAACATTGAAATTATGACTGCAATCTCCAACTCTCCAAGCTCACAAAAGCCGAAATGGTACGAACCCGCCAAGCATCTTCAATGGTGGCTCACTTGGGTTTATATCATTGTGGGGGTGATTATCATGTGCTCTGGCTTTGTGTTCTTCATCAACCCCTATCACATCGTCCCAGGAGGTGTGTATGGCGCTGGTATTGTTTTGCACAGCCTCTTCCCCAGCATCCAAGTCGGCACCTTCGGTTGGTTCTTCGATGTGCCACTGCTCACACTCTCTGCCATATTCCTAGGCTCCAAAATCGGGTCACGCACCATCTTTGCCGCGCTGATGACCCCACTCGTGATGAACTTGCTCGACTGGATAGCCTATCCCAACCCCGCTGCCATCAAGGCACTCGATCCTACTCAGCTCTTTGGCGGAGTGATCAACATGAGCGAACATCTCATGCTCACCACCATCATCGGGGCTGCCACCATCGGATTGGGCTGCGGTCTGGTAGTGCGCCAACAAGCCACCACAGGCGGCACGGACATCGTGGCGATGTTTTTGCAGAAATATCTCAACATCCGCTTCTCCAATGGCATCCTCATCTGCGATGCAATGGTGGTGCTCTCCGGACTCTTGGTTTTCGGACTCGGACTCGGACACGTGGATGCTGGCGCAAGTGGACCGTCATGGCATCTCTCCTTCTACTCGCTCATTGCCATCTTTGTTGCGGCTAAAACCATCGCCTATGTGATCAATGGTGCACAAGATGACAAACTCGTCTTCGTCGTGTCGAACAAGCCCAACGAAGAGTTTCGCCAATTTATCCTTCAAACGCTCGACCGCTCAGCTACACGCATCAAGAGTAGCGGTCTTTACAGCAACGACGACAAAGAAATGCTCTTCTTGGTGGTATCTAACAAAGAGATTCCCGCAGTGAAGTTGAAGATTCAAGAAGTGGATCCCAATGCCTTCGTAGTGGTGAGCGATGCTCACGCTGCTTATGGTGAAGGATGGCGCCCATTGCCGCTCCCCGGTGAGATTACGGCGGAATAGCCTAGGCTTTCTCCCCACTCCTCTCCCCCTAGATTCATTGCTATTTCAAGCATTCTGCCCTTACCCGCTCAGGATTGCTCTTCCAGCTTTTAGCATGATTCAGCCTGCTCTTGAGAGCCCTCTGCCAGTTCGTGGGGAGACGTTCTAGTGAAACAGCCTTATATTACTCAAAAAATCCGCATCAACACATGAGTTTGTGTTGATGCGGACTTTTTTTTGCGCATAGTCTGTTCAGAGATGCCGTGATGCTTCCTCTATAGCCCTTTGCTGTACGGGGTTACCTTCGCTATAAACAAGCACAGAGAGAAGGGATTCGCCCCCAATATTTGCAATGGAGTCTTATCGCTTACGGAGTTCCCAGAAGGCAACAGCAGCAGCGGCAGCGACATTGAGGGAGTCCACCTCATGCGACATGGGGATGCGCACCACGAGATCGGCTTCGGCTATGGTCTGCGCGGAGAGTCCATCGCCCTCGGTGCCCATGATGAGGGCTAAGCGTTCATGTAGGTGCAGACGAGGGTCGCCCAGTGCAAGAGAATCGTCGGTGAGTGCCATGGCGGCTGTGGTGAACCCATAGTCATGGAGGCAGGTGAGGGGCGGTGTGACCCACGTCCAAGGCACAAGGAAGGTGCTTCCCATGGACACGCGGATGGAGCGGCGATTGAGGGGATCGCACGAACTTGGGGTGAGCAGCACAGCATCTACGCCCAAAGCTGCGGCAGAACGAAAGATGGCACCGATGTTGGTGGTGTCTACTACCCCATCTATCACCACAATGCGTTGAGCGTTGTGGAGCACCGTTTCGAGGGGGAGTGGTGCTGGACGTCGCATGGCGCAGAGCACTCCACGTGTGAGGGTGTAGCCGGTGAGAGAAGCCAGGAGTTCACGCTCGCCAGTGTAGACGGGAATGTCGCCACAGCGTTCGATAAGGCTCGCTGCGTCGCCCGTGATGTGCCGTTCTTCGCAGAGCAACGCCAAAGGCACATAACCAGCATCGAGAGCAACGTGGATGACTTTAGGACTTTCGGCAATGAAGATGCCTTGTGAGGGATCAAGCCGATTGCGCAGTTGGGCTTCGGTGAGTGAGGTGAAAACCTCCACTCCAGGATGTTGGAGGGAAGAAATGGGAATGACAGGCATAAACTAAAGGGAAAGAAGGGGCGATGATGGGTCACCGCTGGAAAGACGATGTGAGAGAAAAGGCAAAAAATCAGTGCCGACAGTAATCCGTGTGTTACTGTCGGCACGAAGCTAATAATCTCCAATCAGTCATTAGATTGTAAAAGGGTTACTGGTAATGAAAAAGATGACTTCCTGACCTCTTTCATTTCCTTGTTGGCATCTTGTTTCACTTTTGTGAAAACACGGAGCCAGCTCCTATCTGCATGGAAACACGCAGAACAACAGGCGAAAGAAGTAGGTCTTATTTATTCCCAAATAGAGTTGTTGTCCTCGTCCTTTTGGCGAGAGCCAATGATCGTTCCAGGCGTAACAGGTTCGCTTTCGTTGAGACCTCCTACAGGGTTATTCAAATTGGGCTTTCCACTCACGGCAATCATACCCTCATTGAGCATGGTGATGGTTTGGATTTCGGGACGACAATAAGTTTTCTTTTGCATTGTTGTTTGTATAAGATTGAGTATTCAACAAGTGAACTCACCAAGAAGACCACCGCACTAGGGCTTAGTGGGTGCGTCTTCTTGATGGTAGGTTTATGATCAAGGGAAAAGTAGACCATGTCGCTGTCGTATGCAACTCAGTGCAGGAATACTGCACCGAAGACGTATGCGCAGGCAGGGATTATTCTCCGAGTTGTGCTATCTTTTCAGCCAAGAGCGTGAGATCTTTCTTGAGGAGTTCGATGCGACGCTCAACGTCAGCCACGAACGAGGATCCCGACTTAGACTTGGTGGTGAGGAACGAAAGGTTGGTTTCGTAGGTAGCAATCTCCGCCTTCTTTTCATCATAGGCACGTTGGAGACGCTGACGCTCGTTGCCCCCTTGTGCAGCCACGCGACGTGCGAGGTTGTCGATGCGGCGGCGTCCTGCTTCTTCGTGCAAAGTAGCGTAGAGGGTGTCGCACGCCTTGCGATAGGCACGATAGACTTTTTCCTTCTTTTTGAAAGGCACGTGCCCCACTTCGTTCCATTCGGCTTGGAGGGCTTTGACTGCATCGTGGAGATTTTCGCTGCCTTCGGCAATGAGTTGTTCCAAACGAGCGATGATGTCTTGCTTCTTTGCCAAGTTTTCCATTTCTTCCTCGTTACCGCTAGCGTTGGCAGCCTTTTTGCGATCGAAGAAAGCATTGCAAGCGGTGTTGAATCGCTTCCAGATGGCATCGCTCGCTTTGTGTGCCACGGCTCCGATGGTTTTCCATTCGGCTTGCAATGCCACGAGGGCTTTGGTGGTAGCCGCCCAGTCTGTGCTTTCGCTCAGTTGTTCGGCTTTTTCGCAGAGGGCAGTCTTCTTCGCCAAGTTGGCAGCGAGGACTTCGCGCAATTCCTTGTAGAACTTAGACTTAGCGCTGAAGAAAAGTTCGCAAGCGGCACGGAATCTGTCGAAGATTTGTTGATTTGCCTTGCGAGGTGCATAGCCCACGGTCTTCCACTCAGCTTGGAGTGCCACGATTTCCTTAGACTGCGCTTCCCAATCGTTCATCGTGTGGAGTGCAGTCAAATCAATCGCCTCCACACGTTCGCAGAGCGCCGTTTTGCGCTGGAGGTTGTCTTCTTCCTGTTGCTTTTGAGCGAGGAAGAAATCTTGGTGTCGCTTGTTGATGGTGGTAGAAGCCGTTTTGAAACGATTCCACACTTCATCGCGCAATTCCTTAGCCACAGGACCCGTTTCGCGGAACTCGGCGTGCAGTTGTTGCAACTGGTGGAAGGCACTGATTACATCTTCGAGCTCAGTGAGCTTCTCAGCGGCTTCGCAGATGCGCGTTTTAATCTCCAAATTTTTCTTGAAGTCATATTCGCGCATCTCGTGGTTGATGCGCAAGAGGTCGTAGCACTGCTCCACATAGTGGTGGTAGTTTTTCCAAGTGTCGGTGACGTGTTCGGCAGGGATGTTGCCTATCTCCTTCCATTCAGCTTGGAGTGCTTTGAAAGTTTCGTAGTTTTTGTCGATCTGCTCAGCGTCGGCAGCAAAACCTTTGATTTGCTCAATAATGGCGAGCTTACGTTCGAGGTTTGCTTGGCGTTCAGCTTCAGCCTTTTCAGCCAATTCAGCACGGCGCACCTTGATGTTAGCAAGGAGCTGCTTGTATTCAGCTTCTAGGGGCTGTTCGGGCGCCACAAAGTCCGCTTCTTCGCCACCTTCTGCCAAGAATTGTTCGCGTGCCTTTGCCACCGCATCATTGTGAAAGCGGTAGTAAGCCCTGCGGCAGGCATCAAGTGCGCTGCGGTCAGCGTTATCGGGTTGTTCCAACAGGAGTTTGAGTTGCTCAATCACCGCTTCGGGTGAAGTCAATGGGGCGTGATGGGCAGCGTCGTTTGCGACGTGTTCAGTGGCAGCTACTTGGAGCTGAGGATCTACGTGTTCACTCATTGGTGGAGTGTCGATTTGTGGGTGAGAGATGTTAAACAAAATTGACGATTTTGAGGTCACATCCTGATGTGTCCTCAGTATTTGACAATTCTAAAGTGCAAATAACGGCAAAAAGATAGGAATATCCAAATCTTTTTGCCGAAATCTGCACTAAATCGTCTAATTTTCTACGGATTGTATGTCTTATTTCTCGAAAAGCCTTCGCTTTTCTCTTCTATTACAGCCTAATCGCTGCAGGAAGCTAGCAGGAGTTGCGAGGTGAAGTTGGGCGATGTTCCCTCAAAATCACGTGGATAACAACAGAAAATGTTGGGCGTTTTTTCGCAATTCGTGGGAGAAACACAAAAAATCTCGGAGATTGCTGAGTGCAATCTCCGAGATATCTTTTAAGCATACAGATTATATCCAATTAATGCGGCGGAAATACCAGAAGAAGAGTAAGGTGATGAAGATGGAGGCTCCTATGGTGAGTGGGAAACCCCAGACCCAATGTTCCATGCCGTTGAGGAGGTTCATCCCGAAGATGCTGGCGATGAGCGTGGGGAACATGAGGATGATGCTGACGGAAGTCATCGTTTTCATCGTTTGGCTCATGTTGTTGTTGATGATCGCAGCATAAGTGTCGATGGTGGACTCCAAGATGTTGGTGTAGATGTTGGTCGTTTCGCGCGCCTGACTCATCTCAATATTTACGTCTTCAATCATGTCGGCATCGAGTTCGTCGACGGGCAACTTGAATTTCAACTTGGAGAGGAGCATTTCATTGCCACGGATGGAGGTGGCAAAGTAGGTGAGCGAGTCTTGCAGTCGAGAGAGATTGATCAAATCGGCATTGTTGATGGGTCGATCTAAGTCGCGCTTGGCAGCATCAATGATGGTGCTGATTTGTTTGAGTCGCTTCAGATACCACACAGCACTGGAGCGGAAAAGGCGGAACACGAAGTCTACGGAGTCGGTGAAGCCGAGATTTCGCTTTTGCTGATACGACACGAAGTCCAACATCATGTTAGTTTCGAAGTGGCACACGGTCAAACAAATGTCTTTGTTGAGAATCAACCCCATGGGGATGGTGGTGTGTGGTGTGCGACTTTGCTCTTCCTTTTGGTAGGGAATACGGAGGATGATGAGCATCCACCCTTCATCGTAGTCGTAGCGTGCACGTTCGTCCTTGTCTCGAATGTCATCGAGGAAGTAGTCGGGCACTTTAAGCGTTTGAGTGAGGTATTCTTCGTCTTCAGGAGTGGGGCATGTGGCCTGGATCCAGCAGTTGGGAGACCATTCGTCTTGCGTGCGCAGACCTCTGTTGTAGTTCCAATATGTGAGCATAACGGGCTTTCTTCTTTATTGCAAAAAGGGGGTGTGGGTAGGAAGAAAGCCTTGCTCCATCCTAACCAAACAAGATGTGATACGTTTCCGAATGATAGTCGTCCATTTGGGTGAGAATTAGCGCGAACTTGCTGTGTTTCCGTTTTTTACCGCTCACTATTGCGGGAGAAAGAGGACAACGCTGCGGCACGCTTTTCTGGGCTTTTTCAGCAGGTGGCTGCGCGTCTGATGAGGTGCGTTCGCTTTTAACGGCTGCAAAAGTAGTGTTTTATTTTGAAATAGCCCATTTTTCTATCACAAGAAATGCGAAGAAGGCTTTCGGTTTTTCCTTGCCGCACGCCACGATGTGGCAGGAGTAAAGTCGAGGTGACAGATTCTTTTTGCTCATGCTGTGTTCTGTATCCTTCCCTCTTTGATGTGGGATTCAGCAGAGCAGAGTTTTTTCAGTTCAATGCTTGGGAAATCTATCCTCAATGCTTGGTGAACCTATTTTCAATGGTTGGTGAAGCAATTTTCAATGTTTTGTCATCCGTAGGTTTTAAGCCTTCAACACTTCGTCCACGCCCTCGATGACACTCAAGAACCGCACGGCGGTGCGGAGCTCTTCGGCAGAGTGCACGGCATAGTGCAACATACACTCCACGATGTTGTCGCGCGTCTCCATCTCGATGCGATAGAGATTGAGCTGGAGTCCTTGCGTGAGACATTCGGTGATGTCGCTGAGGAGTCCAAAGCGATCGACAGCGCGCAGGCGGGTGCGCACCTCGTAGGTGTAGTCGGTGACGGGGAAATCGACATTGACAATGGCATCTCCGCGCTGTGCCGACAGACTGATGGCGCGGCGACAATCGCGACGATGGATGACGACTCTGCCATCGCCTTGAGCTTCGTTGGTGAAACCGATTACTTCTTGCCCTGGCAGGGGCTGACAAATGGGACAGCGGTGGGGAGCTTCGGTGTGAACATGGCGAAAATAGCGCGACAGATAGCTCTTGGCGCGATAGGTGGTGACGACCTTTTCCCACTCGGGCAGCGGATGCGCTTGCGGATGGGTGCCGATTTCTACGCAACATCCATGGGTGAGCACGGTGGGAAGAGAGGCAAGTTTGCCATCGATGCGCGCATATTGTGCGTGCTTGCCCACATTGCGCTCAAAGGCGAAATCGAGGGCAGTGGCTTGCTGGGGCAGGCGCACGGGGGTGCCGTCTGAGTCATAGACGGTGATGTCTTCGCTATAAAGGCTTGCTGTCACACCTTCCATGAAGTCGTCATCGCCGTCGCTCTCGGCGATTTGCTGAAGTTGGATGCAAAATTTGTCGATCCACTGGCGGTCCGACTTGCTCAAGAGTTGATTGACCCCGCCACCATGCTCGTGGTTGCGGTGGGTTTCGATGCGATCCACGATAAGCCCGAGTTTGGTGCGCGTCACCATTTCTTCGGAGGAAATGTGGATTTCATCCCAGCGTCCGCACCCGCTGAGCAGTTGCACGTGATAGGATTGGTAGCCATTCTCTTTGGGCACATCAATGTAGTTGATGGAACTGCCCACTTTTTCTTGAAAATGATTGGTGAGCACACCGTAGATGCGCAGGCAGATGGCTTTGTCGGTGCGCTTTTTGTCCACCTCGTTAAGACGCTTGCGGTCGTAGATAACGCGAATCACATAGCGATGGTCGATGTGGTGAAAGTCGCGCCCCGACTTGCGCATGCGAGTGTCGATGCTGTAGGGCAGACGATAGCGCACTTCGGTGCGTACGTGCAGGGCTTTTTCAGCCAATAGTTGTTCGATGCGCGTGGTAAACTTCGAGAGTTCTTCGCGGTGTTGCTCGATGTCTTGCTCGAGGAGTTGCTGCAATCGCTCATAGCGATCGGGACATCTGAAACGAAAGGACAGATTTTCAAGCTCTCGGCGTAGATTGTGCAGTCCCAAACGATTGGCAAAGGGGGCGTAGAAAAAGTCCGTTTCACCACCAATTTTCATTTGTTTTTCGGGGAGCATAGATCCGAGTGTGCGCATATTGTGCAAGCGGTCTGCCAATTTGACAAAGACGGCGCGGATGTCGTGGCGCAAGGAGTCGAGGAGCTGGCGGAAGTTGTTTTCTTGCTTGCGCACATCGGGGGCTGCGCCTGCGATTTTGCAGGGCTTTGTCACCACTTTGACCAAAAATGCCACGTCGTCGCCAAATCGTTCACGGATGTCTTCGATGGTATAGGGGGTGTCTTCCACCACATCGTGGAGGAAAGCTGCCACAATGGAGTTGACGTCAAGCATAAACTCCTCAGCCACAATGCGCGCCACTGCCACGGGGTGCATGATATAGGGGTCTCCAGCCGCACGCTTCTGCCCTTCGTGCGCTTCTTTGGCAAGGGTGTAGGCTTGACGCAGGCGAATCATGTCGTCGGCAGGGAATCTCAATGACAAACGCTCGAACATTTCGTCGACCGCTTTGTCTAATTTTTGCATATAGTCGTTCATGATCGGAAGGAGATTTGATAGTGGTGGTGGACTTCAAGGCATGGTTTGAAAACCCTCTGAAGAGAGAAGAAAGCGCCCTTGCTGCCCCCTCTGCCCAACAGAGGAAAGAAGAGTCTGCTGTCTTTGTGCCTTTTAGGCTTCAAAGTTATCACAAAATGCAGGATCTGACAAGTAAAGTCGCCAAAATATTCATAACAACCTTAATTCTCGCATTTTATTAGGACATTCTTTGACTTATTATGAAGAATGTAGTATATTTGTACCTGCGTGGGCGCATCCGCCATGGTAAAGCAGAAACAGAGCCATGTTGGTTGCGGCTCATTGTCATGACAATCATTCAATATTTCCCCGTTCGTTATGCGACAACTAAAAATTTCTCAGGGTATTACCAACCGTGGTGATGCCGCAATCGACAAATATCTCACTGAGATTGGTCGTCTTGAACTCCTCTCCATGGATGAGGAGGTGGAACTCGCACAGCGCATTCGCCATGGCGACCAAGCAGCTCTTGAGCGTTTGGTAAAAGCCAACCTGCGCTTTGTGGTGTCCGTAGCCAAGCAATACCAAAATCAGGGGATGTCGCTCAACGACCTCATCGACGAAGGCAACATCGGTTTGATGAAAGCTGCCCAGAAGTTCGACGAGACACGTGGTTTTAAGTTCATCTCTTATGCTGTATGGTGGATTCGTCAAAGCATTCTCCAAGCGATTAGTGAGCAAAGCCGCATCGTGCGCATGCCTCTCAATCAAGTGGGTTTGCAGGCCAAGATTGGTCGTGCCACCACAGAGTTTGAACAGCTCTACCAACGTCGTCCTTCTGCAGAAGAACTTGCCGAACTGCTCGACACCGACCTCGACCGCATCAAAGACAGCCTCAATGCTGGCGGTAAGAAGGTGAGTGTGGACGCACCCTTCCAAGACGACGAAACGAACTCCATGATCGACATCATGACCGATGAAGGAGCACCCGGCACCGACAACAGTATGGAGCGCGAATCGCTGTCCACCGACATCGATACCGCCCTTCAAGTGCTCTCTGAGCGTGAGTGCAGCGTGGTGAAAATGCTCTTCGGCATCGGTCGCACGGAAATGACGGCTGAAGAAGTGGCAACTACACTCAATCTCACCCGTGAACGTGTGCGTCAAATCAAGGAACGTGCTTTGCGTCGCTTGCGCGAAGAGGCCAACGTGAGCATCTTGCTCAAATACCT
>JABZGM010000063.1 GCA_015259235.1 Alloprevotella sp.
CCAACTTAAGCGCGCGAAATTCCTGAGACTCCGTTGAAATGAGGTCAGCAACTCCGCTATTCTTACGATGATTGCGTAAGATAGTGAGCATCGCTGTGTCTTCCTCTTCAAGATGAAAAACTACGTCTTTGCTTTCGTCTGGAACTTTAGCAGAAACTTCCTCGATTTTATCTTTAATCTCTTGTGGTAATCTCTCGGCAAATCTTTTGCTTGCGAGATTCATTTCCGCAATGATGTAGAGATCCGTGGAACCCAACGCACGATGTTGCAATTCGAGCTTTCTACCACCCACCTCTTCTAAATGTTGCAATTCTGGACGTTGCACTGTGAAGGGGATGAACCAATTTGCAGCATCTTGAAAAAAAGGAAAACGGCGATACATTTGCTTGAATCCTGCCAAAGCAATGTCTACGCCTGCCCAACCATCAACAAAGCGTTCTGCCACCATACTTGCTATCTCACGCATGAAAGTTTGTTTGGCTTGTGCATTTGAAGAATCTGGCATCTGTGACAAACGTTCCATCAGTTGTGAAGCATCAGTGGCTGTGTCGCGCGATTGCGCAGAAGCCAACATGGTAGATTGCACGATGCGCAAATCTTCTTGCCAAACTTCACATTTTGTCCACGCCTTCCATTGTTGAACCAAGGAAGGAAACAAAGCAATCTGTGCCGCTTGATGAATGCCAATATACACCAGTCCCACACAAAGACGCACACGCAATAGAGGAGAAAGTGTTTTTTCGGTTTGACGCAACAACCACGCGCATTGCGTTGGATCAAAACTTGCCAACAAACTTAACGTCACTGCAGAAAGCACTATAGCACGAGTGTCTTCGCTTCGATTGGGATGCTGCATAAGTTCTTCAGCAGCCTCCACTACTTCGGCTGTCCAAGGGGCAGCACAATAGAGTCTATCGAAGAGTATGTGATCGTCTATTTCGTAACGCAATACATTCTCAAGAGGTTGCTGCAGACGCTGATCGGCATACTTCTGCCACAATTTGGCACGCAGTTGCTGCGTATGCTCCACTGTAAAGGCGTGATGCAAGGAGAGTCCGAGGAGATAAGTGCGCTCAAACAAGCTCTCATTGCGCTCTTGATAAGTGGCACACGCCTCACCTTGTCGAAAATCACGCAAGAGACGCTGATAATCTGTCCAAATACGCTCATGCTCTTGACGACTGTTCCAGTCACCAACCCACGACAACTGCCCTTGAAGCGCGCGAAGCGCATCAAGCAACTGACGATTGTGAATGGCTTTCACAAAATCATCGCGGAGAGTGAGGTAAACGGTCATGTCCATGGGAGAAGCGTGGAAAAAATTTTGGAGCAAGCTAAAGCAAACTAGAGAAGATGCACGAAATGTGGAATACAGCGTATAAGGCAGAGGTTATATGGGCATCTCCTCTGGATGTCTCGCGCAATTTGCATCGACTACTTGCCGGTTTTCACCTCATTATAGTGAGGCAAATGCACTTGTTTCACTTGCTCAGGTATGAGTTTATAGGTGCGGATGAGCACACTGTCTAACACAGCACCAGGCTTATGGTTGATGCGCTGCACAGCTGCATTATACACTCGCTGCAACAACTGAGCTTGCTTGGATTTTTTAGCGTCTTGTTGAGCTTGCGCACTGAGATAAAGCGCATGGTGATGATAAGAGAAAGGCAATGTGGCTAACACACGTTGCCCATTTCCTTTGGCACGAAGGGCAAAAGGCTGCGGCAACACTGCTGCGTCTATTTGCTCATTGTCGAGCATTTGTTGGCGCACGCGGTAGTCGTTGATTTGAGGACGCAACATATCGTCAAACTTCCAACGAAGACTGTCGCGCAAATGTGCCGTGTATTGATCAGAACTACTATAACGCGCAATAGCAATGGTGCGTTGCTTGAGTTGCTTCATCTCAGTGAGACGCAAACGCCCACCGACTAACAGTTGCCACTCACCTTGCAGCGGAATCCATGCCACATAACCGCGCATCTTTCCTTGTGCAGCATAATGTTGTTGGCGCACAATGTCTGTGACACCTGCATCAGTCCGCGTGCCCAACAAAGCTGTGTCCGCATCAAACTGAGATTGGTATGTTTTGATGCGAAGAGGAAGCGACAAAGAGTCTGCTATTCCAGCTGCTTTGGCATAGTAGAAAGGAAGACTCTCGTAGGTGGGAAGACAGGCTATGGTGAACGAAAGACTATCAGGCACATCGTTGGTGCTACTCACCTCTGTATTTTCGTCTTTGTTCGCTTTCTCTCCACCACAACTAGTGGCAAAACATCCCACAAAGAGAGCGATGAAAAGGAGAAGGGGAAGTTTTAGACTATTCATAAGCAAAAAAAGTTATAGAGCAGCAGTGACGGTGCACCGCTGTCCCTATAACTTTATAATTATCTATTAGGTATTTGGCGATAGATTAGCCTTTGATGGCAGCTACACCGGGGAGTTCCTTACCTTCTATGGCTTCGAGCAAAGCACCACCACCAGTTGAGATGTAAGAAACTTGATCAGCCATACCAAACTTGTTGATGCAAGCTACAGAGTCACCACCACCGATGAGAGAGAATGCACCGTTCTTGGTAGCTACAGCGATAGCTTCAGCGATAGCACGTGAACCACCAGTGAAGTTGTCAAACTCAAACACACCAGCAGGACCGTTCCAGAGGATAGTCTTGGCGGGTTCGATAGCAGCAGCAAATGCCTTGCGGCTTTCGGGACCAGCATCAAGACCTTCCCAACCATCGGGGATGTTGTCCACGGGAACAACTTGTGTGTTGCAATCGTTCTTGAAGTCGTCACCAGCCACGCAGTCAGTGCCGAGCACGAGGTTCACACCCTTAGCCTTAGCCTTCTCGATGATAGAGAGAGCGAGGTCGAGCTTGTCTTCTTCGCAGAGAGAAATACCAATCTTGCCACCGAGTGCACGAGCGAAGGTGTAAGTCATACCACCGCAGAGGATGAGGTTGTCCACCTTGTCCATGAGGTTTTCGATGATACCAATCTTGGTAGACACCTTAGAACCACCCATGATAGCAGTGAAAGGATGCTTGATGTTGTTGAGCACGTTGTCAACAGCAGTTACTTCCTTCTCCATGAGATAGCCGAGCATCTTGTGGTCTGCATCGAAATAGTCAGCGATGACAGCAGTAGAAGCGTGCTTGCGGTGAGCGGTGCCGAATGCATCCATGATGTAGTAGTCAGCATAGCTAGCAAGCGTCTTAGCAAATTCCTTTTGGCTTTCCTTTACTGCCTTCTTTGCAGCTTCGTAAGCAGGATCTTCCTTGTCAATACCTGCAGGCTTGCCTTCTTCTTCAGGATAGAAACGGAGGTTCTCGAGAAGAAGCACTTCGCCAGCCTTAAGAGCGGCAGCAGCTTCTTGTGCCTTTGCGCAATCAGGTGCAAAAGAAACAGGGGCATCGAGGGCAGCAGCTACAGCGTCCTTGATTTGTCCCAAAGAGAACTTGGGGTTAACCTTGCCTTTGGGCTTACCCATGTGGCTCATGATGATGAGAGCACCACCATCAGCAAGCACCTTCTTGAGGGTGGGCAACGCACCGCGGATGCGAGTGTCGTCGGTGATTTGGCCATTTTCATTGAGAGGCACGTTGAAGTCTACACGTACGATGGCCTTCTTGCCTGCAAAGTTACAAGAGTCGATAGTCATAATGATATGAGTATTGATGAATTATTTGTAATTGTCGAGGATTCCAGAATGCTCCGATACACCCTTAAAGAGACTTTTGATAGCCCCCAACAGAGAGGTACAGAGCGTGTCAAGAATTTACAGGGCAAATTTACGAAAAACTTTGGGATGTTGACTGTTTTATCGCAATTATTTTCGCCTTCTTCATCCAATGCAAAGAGAAAGTTGTACTTCTTTTTGCGCACATTACTTTCGATAGGTTCTAAAATGCGAAAAAGCACAGTCAAAGCCCCCCTTCCCTTACAGCGAAACGGGCTCCACGATGCCCGATGCCACATACCACAAATAGCCTTTCACGTTCTGTTTGCCCATTTGTTGAAGGAGCTGACAATAGTGTCGCACTTGTTCGTGATAGTCCGGACGCGGTAGTCCGAATTTATAGTCCACCACGATAGCCTCATCTCCACGCATCATCACGCGGTCGGGACGAGGAGCATGCACATTGCCGTTTTCATCGCGAGTCAAAATGGTGCATTCACGATAGAGCTGCCACGTGCCATCAAACCATTCCTTGGCGATTTCATGCTGCATCGCGCGGTGCAGGAGTTTTCGCATTTCACCCACCTCTTCGATTGGCGCAATCTTTCCTTCGCAAATCGCAGATTGCAGCACAGTTTCCACATCGGCTTCGCTTTCAATCTCTTCCATCAGGTGGTGCAGGAGTGTACCACGTCGCTGAGCAGCTTCGCGTTTGGCGAAGAACTCCAAATCTAGTTCGGAAGTATTCATCAACTTCGCCGCATCACCATCGGCATTGTCCGCTTGCACCGCTTCCATCAGTGCAGCATTATACAAGCGCGCACTTTGCGACTGACGGAACTTCACTTCATGGTTCGATGTTTCTAGGTTCACCCTTTCAGTAACCGCATTGATTTTGAAGGGATTCTTCGGCTTTTTCATCGCAGCCTTAGCAGTTTCCCCATCCTCGAGAGAAGCGGTTTGAGCAGCGACTGCGCACTCCGCATTTGAGGGTTCAGCAATCTCTAGGAGAATCTGGGTATCATCCTCTTCGAGTAGCACATCGCCATCGATCAATTCCGTCCATCCTAGTTGTGTGATGGTTCTCTGCAAAGCAGGCACGATGCTCTTCTCATGATTTCTGGTCAATCTAGGTGCACAAATCACCAAGTTTTGACGCGCACGGGTGAAAGCCACATAGAGCAAGTTGAGATTCTCGATGCGCTGATTTCGCAATTCCTGCAGATACTCGTCTTTATAAATACTCTTTTCTGCAATCGCACTCAGTTTCACCGGCAGCAGTGGAATCTTATTGAAGGGGTCCACTTTCGGACTTGTCCATATCATCGACTGCTTTTGACCACTACTCACCAGTTCCCAGTTGCAATAGGGAATAAACACGCTGTGGAAGTCCAGTCCCTTGGATTTGTGAATCGTCAAGATGCGCACCCCTTTCACCACAGAGGCTGGCACCGACTTTTTGCCTAAAGATTCCTCACAAACTTGGAGGAAACGCCCTATGTCAGGCACATTATCATCCAAGAATGCCACTACCATGTCCAGCAAACTATAGAGATAACTCGCCTCACCTGGTTGTTTATCGAGCTCTAAGTGATGGATCAACTGCTGAATGAGGTCGTAGAATGGCAGCATTTGATAAGACTGTTTGCTCCATTCCTCCAAAAGACCACGCACTTTATCCTTCGCTTCCTCTGGACAGTGCTTTAAGACATAGTTCAAAGCCACTTCGTCCGTGGCATTGTGGATATATTGAAGTGCTTTCACAATGAGCTGCACCCCTCGAGAAGCAGATAGTACATACGCTTCATCAGAGACTAATTCTATGCGAACGAAATCCTTATCGTTGGCATGCTCCTTTTCATATTCAGCAAAATACTCGATGAGTTTTCCGCTATCTTTATTGTTACGCACCAAAATTCCCATCTTGTCAAAGGGCACTCCGGCACGATACAAAATCATGATTTGTTTTCGCAAATCATCTTCGGGCGAAAACTCTTTGTTTTCTCCTTCGTTCTCTTCGCTTGCTTCTGTTGCATCTGCCTTGTTCTTCGCAGAAGAAGTTGTCTTCTCGGGCTTTTTCTCTATCAAGACACGCACAAAGCCGCCTTCGCGCACGGGCTTTTGCTTCACCAAGTCTTCTGCATAAAGCGACGTGAGCACACCACCCTCTCCTGCTGCATCTCCTTCGCTAGCATCAGCTATCACTTGCGCCATCTTCACGAAGACTGCATTATTGAAGTTCACAATCTTCTCTCCACTTCGGAAATTGGAATCGAGGGTTTGAATATCCGTGATTGCATCATCTTTGATGTTTGCCAATCCCGACCAGTCTCCTCCACGCCAACGATAGATGCCTTGTTTCACATCGCCCACCAACATACAACTATTGCCGTGTGCGATGTTCTCCACAAAGAGATTGCGCAAATTGGTCCACTGCAGTTCGGAGGTGTCTTGGAATTCATCGATCATCACATGGTTAAACTGCGTGCCAGCTCGCTCAAAGACAAACGACGCCTCACTCTGTCCCACCATTTCGGCAAAAAGAATCGGGGTATAAGCCAAGAGGAAAGTGTCGTTCTCCGTATTGAGTTCTTGCACGGAAGCTGAGATGGCATCGAGCAAGCGAAGTTCATTGAAGTGCTGCAGACTCAAATCGCACGAATTGATGGTAAAGTTGGCGTTATCAATCGTGGAGAGCAACTGGTCTAAGTGATTGGAAACATCACTTGCCCAACTTTCATATTTTGGAACACCCTTATCTGCAGATTTGAGGGCATTACTACTATCATCGACAATATTCTTTACAGTTTTGCTCGGATCCGTCTTAGAAAATTTATACTTTATGGCACGATGCAGATACTTTTCTACATCTCCACCGCGGCTGATTCTACCATATCTTTCAGTACCATCAATAAAATCATGTGTTTGCTGCGCTGACTGCTCGATATCCTCCACACAGTTCTTTTTCAAAGCACGCAAAGTATTCCGATAGCGATCGGCTAAGGCATTGTCAAGCGTGATATTTTGGAGCAAACGTCGCTGTTTCACATAACTCTCTTTGGTCAGTTCTCGCGCCAGATTCGACAAAGAATGCTCCACACGCCAACTTTTGTCGCTATCGTCTTCCAACCTCTGTTCGATATATTGCGACACCCATTTCAATTCTTGCGAATTGGGTTCGAGACCTTGGAGCATTTTGTCCACACCTCGCTGCAACAAATCATCGTTGTTGAGGTCTACTTTGAAAGTGGCAGTCAAACCAAGTTCATGCGCCAAATTGCTGAGCAACGATTGGAAGAACGAGTCGATGGTGGTGACATGAAATCGATCGTAGCCGTGCAGAATCTGGCGCAACAAGCTCCGTGTCATGAGCGAAATCTCACGATCACTTGCTGGTACCAACAACTTCTGGCGCACCACTTTCAAGAAGGCTTGTTGCTCTTCCACGCAGTGCGCGAGTTCGTAGAGATTTTCCAAGATACGCTCCTTCATCTCCGTGGTCGCCTTGCGCGTGAAGGTTATCGCCAACTGATGACGATGCGGTTCACGAGCTGTCTTGAAATCATTCAGAAGATTGGCTATAAATTCCGCAGCTAGCGTATAGGTTTTTCCAGCACCAGCCGAAGCTTTATACACGTGTATTAGTTTGGAAGTGTTCATGGAGTTTTCTTTTGGAAGTTGTGCTTCACTATTGGTCCTTGTCGATGGTTTTCGATCCATTTTTCCGCGATGTCCACCCTCGCAGAGCTAAAGTGCGAGGCACATCTCACACTCACTTTTTGACGACAAAGAGATGGTCACTAATCAGTCACCATCTCCCACGCAAAGGAGGTATTCCTCTGTTGTTTGTGCTTGGTATTACTACTTATTTCTTACCCAAACGATACACCTGCTTTGTCCCCTTTGCCACCAAACTGTCGGCGGAGAGGGTCATGATTTGCACCGTGTCGGGACTTGTTGCCACATTGAGTAAGAGTTTGCCATTGACGATTTTGAAATCGTGGGTCAAAGCCTTCACTTCCGTCACGTTGATGGCACGATCAAGCGCTTCTCCTCCATCGGTGGTGGTCAAGAACTCATCTCCTATACGCACATCACCATAGACGACAGCTTCACCACCATCTTGATGCGAGCGCAACAATTCGAGTTCTTGACCAGAAGACTGCTGCACCGCAAACGTGCTCATACCAAAATCGTCTACAACCTTCCCATAAAGAGTGCTGTCGACCTCCGCAGGAGCAACAACAGTAGTGGTGTCCCCCTCTGCGCCCTTCTTCGACTTAAACCAATCGCACGAAGCAAACATAGTGAGCACAGCAGCCACCGTGGCAAAAAGTAATTTACGCATTGCGTTATCTTTTAGGATTTTAATTGCAGCGAATTTACATAAAAAAGAGCACCGAAACAAGCAAATCCGAGGAAAATATCTCATATATAGCTAAATATCATTCGTCAAGCGCGAAAAATCCAGAAATAATTACTATATTTGCAGCGGCTTATGGCTCAATGGCTCATGAGCCACCATTGACATGTCGGTCAATGTGGGTGCAGCCCCCGTTTCTCCAATATGGGACACCTACTTTGTGCGGACTTTCGATGGCACATCATTCATTCATTTATTTATCTACAAACTTAACATTAATGGAGAATCTCAAAAACATTGCTCCTTTGGCCGATTTCGACTGGGACGCATTTGAAAACGGTAGCGTAGCTGGCGAAGCTAAGGAAACTCTCGTTGCTGCCTACGACCAAACTCTCAACAACGTTCACGAGCACGAAGTTGCAGAAGGTGAAGTTACTAACATCACCAAGCGTGAAGTTGTGGTGCGCATCGGTTCTAAGAGCGATGGTATCATCCCCGTAAGCGAATTCCGCTACAACCCCGATCTCAAGATTGGTGACACTGTAGAAGTTTACGTGGAAAGCCTCGAAGACAAGAAGGGTCAACTCGTACTCTCTCACAAGAAGGCTCGCGCTAGCAAGTCTTGGGAGCGTATCAACGAAGCCCTCGAGAACAAGGAAATCATCAAGGGTTTCATCAAGTGCCGCACCAAGGGTGGTATGATCGTAGACGTATTCGGTCTCGAAGCGTTCCTCCCCGGTTCACAAATCGACGTGAAGCCCATCCGCGACTACGATGTATTCGTTGGTAAGACTATGGAATTCCAAGTTGTCAAGATCAACCAAGAATACAAGAACGTTGTAGTTAGCCACAAGGCGCTCATCGAAGCTGAACTCGAAGCTCAAAAGCAAGAAATCATCAGCAAGCTCGAAAAGGGTCAAGTGCTCGAAGGTACCGTTAAGAACATCACCAACTACGGTGTGTTCATCGACCTCGGTGGCGTTGACGGTCTCGTACACATCACTGACCTCTCTTGGGGTCGCGTGAGCAATCCTCGCGAAGTGGTTCAAGACGACCAAAAGCTCAACGTGGTTATCCTCGACTTCGACGAAGAAAAGAAGCGCATCGCTCTTGGTATCAAGCAACTCACTCCTCACCCCTGGGATGCACTCGATCCTAACCTCAAGGTGGGCGACAAGGTTAAGGGCCGCGTAGTAGTGATGGCTGACTATGGTGCATTCGTAGAAATCGCACCTGGTGTTGAAGGTCTCATCCACGTTTCTGAAATGTCTTGGAGCCAACACCTCCGTTCTGCACAAGACTTCCTCAAGGTAGGTGACGAAATCGAAGCTGTAATCCTCACCCTCGATCGCACTGACCGCAAGATGTCTCTCGGCATCAAGCAACTCAAGGAAGATCCTTGGAAGGATATCGAAGTGAAGTACCCCGTTGGTTCTCAGCACACTGCTAAGGTGCGCAACTTCACTAACTTCGGCGTGTTCGTAGAGCTCGAAGAAGGTGTTGATGGTCTCATCCACATCTCTGACCTCTCTTGGACTAAGAAGGTGAAGCACCCCAGCGAGTTCACTCAAGTTGGTGCTCCTATCGAAGTTAAGGTGCTCGAAATCGACAAGGAAAACCGTCGTCTCAGCCTCGGTCACAAGCAACTCGAAGAAAATCCTTGGGATGTATTCGAAACTGTATTCACCGAAGGTAGCACTCACGAAGGTACTATCACCGAACTTCACGACAAGGGTGCTGTTGTTCAGCTCCAATATGGCGTTGAAGGCTTCGTAACTCCTAAGCACCTCGTGAAGGAAGATGGCAGCAAGGCTCAACTTAACGACAAGCTCAACTTCGTTGTGCTCGAGTTCAACAAGGACGGCAAGCGCATCCTCCTCTCTCACACTCGCACTTTCGACCAAAGCGTATCTGCAGAACGCAGCGAAAAGAAGACTCGCCGTGCTGCTGCTCCTCGCAAGGAAGAAAACACTGCTAACATCCAAAACCAAGCTGCTTCTACTAGCCTTGGTGACATCGATGCTCTTGCAGCGCTTAAGGCTAAGATGGAAAAGGGTCAATAATCTCCCCTCTTTCTCTTCTCACCTAGCACCTACTCCACCTCGGAGTAGGTGCTTTTTTGTTTCCCCCCAATCGCCAAAAGGTTATTACATACTCAACAGATTCTATTCAATTGTTGAGTAAATAGCACACTGTTTGCCTTTGGTGTAGTAGACCAAGACTAGAACCAACGAGAGATAAGATGCAAATAAGAAAATGAAAAAGGAGAGGTCCTAATCTTTTCCGTTACCAGTAACGCTTTTACGGTCTAATGACCAATTTGGGTTAAAAGCAAAGTGCTACATTATTTTCGAGCTTCAGCTTTGTTCACGTAGTTCAGTACGCTCCCTTCAGCCTCAATGCCTTACATTTTATCCCTATATAAAAGACCCAAGAAACACCGAAAAACTTCATAACAACACGTAGAGCCTCAAAAAGACATCTCAACACACAAAATCGCCTCACAAGGAAAAACGCTGCGGAATTGAGGTTAAAAACAAATAGGTGCTTAATTGAAGCCTTAGTCAGGCTTCAATTAAGCACCTATTGGAGGTCAAGTAAGGCTTAGTTGCGATGCAAGTAAGCACCTGTAAGGATTGGAATAAGGAAAAAACAGGACATTATGCCTCACCCTTTTGGGATGGGTAAGGGAAGTCCTCCTTTTATTTTTCAGTATAATCTGCGATGAGCTGCTGGAGTCCTTCTTTTGTGCGGGTGTCATACTTGGCAGCATCCATGCTCGGCTTATTCAGATATTCCGTAGTC
>JABZGM010000064.1 GCA_015259235.1 Alloprevotella sp.
TTCGTAGTGAATGATTATTCTGCAATGCAGATAACCACACGGTTTTCGTCGTTCACGCTGAAAGGTTGAACGGTGTCACCCTTAGCATCCTTCACGATGCGGTTAGCAGGGATGTTCTTCTTCACGAGTTCGTTGAACACAGCGTTAGCACGTTGCTTAGAAAGGCGAGTGTTGATGGTCTTGTTACCAGTGCCCTTGTCAGCGTAACCAGTGATAGCCACCTTAGCGTTAGGATTAGCGTTGAGGAAGTCTACTACTTCTTGTACCTTCACCATTTCAGATTGGCGAACCTTAGCAGAGTTGATGAGGAAGAACACGTTGCGAGTGAGAGGTTCTGCCTTCACTGGAGCTGGAGCAGGAGCGGGTTCTGGAGCAGGTGCAGGCTCTTCCACGGGTTCTGGAGCGGGAGCCACAGGAGCAGGAACTACAGGTACGGGAACAGGAGTAGAGAGCTTACCAAGACGGAAGGTGAAACCACCGAAGAGGTTGGTTTGCCAGTCTACATTGTTGCCATCCTTAGAGTTGAACTTGTCGTCAGTCACAGATACAAGACCTTCGATGTTGAAGCTTACGCGCTTGCTGAGACGGAAGTCTACGTTAGCACCGAAGCGACCAGTAGGAAGGTTGAGGGTATTGCTGTTCCAAACGAGGAGGAGTTCATCGGGAGAAAGACGCTTAGCATCGAGAGCTTCCTTGTTGTCGAAGCCATGGATGTAACCTGCACCAACGAAAGCGTTGACAGAAACGCAACGGTTGGGGTTGTAACCTGCGAAAAGGTTAGAGAGGTTGAACATACCATCGAGACCAGCAGTCACATAGTTCCACTTGTAATTTTGAGGAGTGTGGTTGTAGTCCCAGCCGTTCTTACCTTCCCAGCCGCTAACGTGACCGCGGAGGTTGAAGACGGGCGAGAATTGATAACCGAGGTGAAGACCAGCAGCAGGGGTAATTACGTCACCGAGCTTCTTGTGTGCACCATGAGAATAACCTACACCGCCTTGAAGACCAAGCGTCCAATGGGGATGGAACTTCTCTTTGGGAGCATCTTGAGCAGCTGCGCTGAGTGAAAATGCAGCAAGAGCAGCAACGAGGATAGATTTGAATTGCATAATATCTATTTTTGAATTTGTTGTTCTGATAGGATAGCGAAAAGACGTCCTAGGTAAAAACTATTAAAGCACTCGTTGATGGATAAGACACCTCTTATACCAGCGTGTGCTGAGAGTGGTGCTTTAGTGTCTAGACAAAAGGACGGACTTGGAGCTAGAAGGTAGTGTCCAAAGTATATTTTCGACAAAGAACTTGCCCTTTGGGGAAATCCCAAACGCAGCTTTGCTGGATTTGATTTGAATCATCCCATAGGGGGCGCCCAAGTCGGAGAATGTCAGAGGATTTAACCTGCTGTAGCCTTGTCTTTTCGTGCAAAGGTAGTGGTTTTTGCTATATAGCCCAATGTTTTTACAGAAAAAAACGTGTTTCGGGGCAATAATATAGCAAAATTGCACGTTGTAGCCGAAAAAACCGCGGTGAAAACCGCGATTTATTCAGCTTATTTTTTTCGCACTACGTGATAAAATTTTATTTTCTTGCGAGAGAAGGATCGTTTTTCACCAACCATTCGGCGATTTGTACAGCGTTGAGGGCTGCGCCTTTCTTGATTTGGTCGCTCACCAACCAGAGGGTTAAGCCATTGGGATGGGCGAGGTCTTTGCGGATACGCCCAACGAACACGTCGTCACAGCTTTCGAGCTGCAAAGGCATGGGATATTGACGCTCTGCAGGATTGTCGAGCAAGGTGAGACCTTCGCCGTTTGCGATAGCTTCACGCGCTGCCTCCACAGTGATGGGGCTTTCTGTTTCTAACCAAATGGACTCTGCGTGGTTGCGCATTGTTGGCACGCGCACGCAAGTGGCGCTCACCTCGATGTCACTGTGCATAATCTTGCGCGTTTCATTGTACATCTTCATCTCCTCCTTCGTGTATCCGTTGTCGCAGAATACATCGATTTGAGGAATTACGTTGTAGGCAAGTTGGTAAGCGAACTTCTCCACGTGAGGTTTTTCGCCATTAGCCAGCGCTTTTTGTTGAGCCACGAGTTCATCCATAGCTGCTTGTCCAGCACCAGAAGCCGATTGGTAGCTCGAAACGTGCACACGGCGGATATGGCTCAAGCGTTCGATGGCTTGTAAAGCTACGACCATCATGATGGTGGTGCAGTTGGGATTGGCGATGATGCCGCGAGGGCGCACGAGGGCATCGGTAGCGTTGCATTCGGGCACTACGAGGGGCACATCTTCATCCATGCGGAATGCGCTAGAATTGTCGATTATCACAGCGCCATACTTGGTGATGTCTTCGGCAAACTCCTTTGAAGTGCCGGCACCAGCACTGGTGAAGGCAATGTCGATGTCTTTGAAATCGTCCGTGCCATGGCACAATTCGCGTACTTTGATTTCTTCGCCGCGGAAAGAGTAGGAAGTTCCAGCACTTCGTTTCGAACCGAAGAGACGAAGTTCTTCGATAGGGAAATTGCGCTCGGCCAATGTGCGCAAAAATTCTTGACCTACGGCACCACTGGCGCCCACGATGGCTACTTTCATTGTTGCGAATAAAGATGAGGAAGAAGGGGAAGTTGTGAAGATACACATATATAATAAATGTATAGCCGCTTCACCTCTTATGTATTTCTTCCGTGAGATTTTATTGTTTTATGCTGCAAAAGTATCAATTTATCTTCAGAAATCGTGCTTAGTCTGCCATTTTTTTTGTTCCTTTGCTGGAAAACGTATAGTTTGCAGTGTATAATCTTGCAATCTTGTTCGTGAATATGCCAAAAAACTCTATTGTTCTTTATGCTCCTTCCCACCGAACCTCTCATCACTAACCCCACATGGATTGTGCTCGTCGTGTTGGGCTTGATACTTTTTACCCCGATGGTGCTCGAACGGCTCAAGATTCCCTCTATCGTAGGGCTCATTGTGGCAGGGATGCTCGTAGGACCGCATGGGGTACACCTGCTTTCGCGCGATGCCTCCTTTGAAATCTTCGGAAAAGTGGGACTTTACTACATCATGTTTTTGGCATCGCTCGGCATGAATCTCACCGACGTGCAGCGCTATCGGTGGGGGGCGCTGGCTTTTGGCACTATCTCCTTTGTTCTTCCCATGGCACTTGGATTTCTTGCCAATCGCTGGGGATTAGGTTTGAGTTTTCCGGCTGCGGTGCTGGTGGCTGCCATGTATTCAGGGCATACCCTGCTCACCTATCCCTTAGTGATGCGATGGGGTTTGGCGCGTCATCGCTCGGTGGGCATGGCAGTGGGCGGAACTATCCTCACCAATGTGCTCACCCTCGTAGTGCTTGCCGTGGTGGGCGGAGTGTATAAGCCAGATGGTGGAGATTTCAACATGTGGCACCTATTGGGACGTGTGGCACTCGTCACCGCTGGACTATTTTTGGTGATGCCTTCGCTGGCGCGTTGGTTTTTCCGTCGTTTTGATGAGGGCGTAGTGCAATATGTCTTTGTGCTCGTCCTGGTATTCTTGGGCGCTGGGCTCATGGAATGGGCAGGGATGGAAGGTCTCCTTGGTGCCTTCCTTGTGGGTATCGTGCTCAATCGCGAAATCCCTGCCGTAGGACCGCTGATGCAGCGCATCGAATTTGTGGGAAATGCCCTCTTCATCCCCTATTTTCTCATCGGAGTGGGCATGATTATCAATCTGCACACCATCCTCTCAGGCTGGCACATCGCTGCCATGGCTTTGGCGATGATTGTCATCGGAACTGCGGGCAAACTTCTCGCGGCACAGTTGGTGGGACGGGCTTTGCAGTTTTCTGCCACTGAGAGAAACATGGTGGGCGGACTGAGCACTGCGCGTGCAGCTTCAGCACTGGCGATTGCCATGGTGGGATATGAAATCATTTTGCCCGACGGAAAGCATCTGCTCAACGAAGACGTGGTGGGTGCAGCCATGATGCTTATCTTGGGCTCGTGCATCATCGCTTCCGCACTCACGGAGCGTGCTGCGCGCCAGCTCATGCTTTCGGGTGCCGCGCTCGCCTCTTCTTCCGAAAACGAAGAGAAAGACTCTCTCGTGGTGGCTTTGGCGAATCCGCGCATGGTGATTCCCATGACCAATATGGCGTTGATGCTGCGCAGTGCGTCTGCCACTTCTCAGCTCACTGCTGTGAGTGTGGTGCTTTCAGACGATGCCGAAGAGCGCGCCATCGCACAACAAGGTCTGGACTATGCTGCAAAAATGGCGGCTACGGTGGGCGTGCGCATGCAAACTCATTGCCGCCGCTCGGTGAATGCCGTGACGGGCATCGTGCACACGGCAGGAGAGCACGAGGCGTCCGACATCTTGATAGGGCTTCATCAGAAAAAATCCATCTCAGCCACCTTCTTTGGCAAGTTTGCCACCGACCTTTTCGAAGCGGCTTCGCAGCAAATCATGGTCTATCGTCCCTTGGTGCCCATTCATTCTTTACGACGCATGCACATCGTTGTGCCTCGTAGAGGGGAATACGACCCTGGTTTTCGCCATTGGGCGATGCGATTTGCCACTCTTTCGGTGCAGTTGTCGTGCCGCATCTCGGTGTATGGCGCACCGGAAACGATGGAGGCACTCCGCAAAATCTGGGAAGCCTCGAAACAAAAGCCCGAGGTTGAATATCACGATTTCTCTTCATGGGACGACCTTCTCCCCTTGGCTTCTCGCCTGCGATCCGACCATTTGGCAGTATTCATCTCTGCTCGTCGTGGAATGCCGTCGCACCACCGCTATCTCGATCAACTTCCTATGCAAATCGAGCGCTATTTCTCCGTGCGCAGTTGGATGATTGTCCTCCCTAAAATCGATGCTAGACATTAGGAGTTAGACTTTAGACGTTAGATATTAGACATTAGATTTTAGACTTTAGATATTAGACGTTAGAAATGTCTAGCGTCTAACGTCTATTCTCTAATGTCTAACGTCTATTCTTCGGCGTCTAACATTATTTTGCAGGTTAAAATCGTTTGCGATGCTTGGTTGCCCCAAAAGGAATTTGTAATTTTGCCCTAGACATAACATTTCCTCCTCATGCAAGAAAAAGAGGTCTACGAATATCTCACTGCACACGGTGTGAAAGCCTCTGTGCAGCGCGTGGCAGTCATGCAATATCTACTGCAACAGATGGGACATCCCACCGTAGACGAGATTTATCAAGCCTTGGTGGACCACATTCCTACGCTTTCCAAGACTACCGTTTACAACACCCTCCGCCTACTCATGGAGCATGGTGTGGTGCGTATGCTCACTATCGACGGCAAAAATGCCAATTTCGATGGGGTGACGGAGCCGCATGCCCACTTTCTCTGCCATAAGTGTGGGAGAATCTTCAACATTGAGTCGCCTTCCGACTTGCTGGCTGCGCCACCTTCTGCCCCTAAAGGCTTTACTATCGAAACTGCCGACCTGTATTATCGGGGGGTATGTTCCGACTGTTTGGCACAACAAGACACTTGAATCCAAATTGCTCATTAAAATCTAATGACCGATTGGGGTTGAAAACTAAAAAAGATGGAGCCTAGTGCTTCATCTTTTTTTGTTGATAGCCCCACCTTCGGAGCGACATCGCCCATTGTGGGCAAAGTGTTGCAAACTGTGGCTTATCCCAGTTGCAAAGCTATGCAGGCACACGCTTCGGCATCGGCGAGCGCGTGGTGGTGATGCGTCAAGTCATAGCCACACTCCGCAGCCACTGTGTGGAGCTGGTGATTCTCGAGTTTGGGAAAAGCCTTTCGTGCCATCTCCAAGGTGTCAAAAAAGAGATAATCTGGATAGTCCATCTGATAGACGCGGAAGGCGGCTTTCAAACAACCTTCGTCAAAGCGACTATTGTGTGCCACCAAGGGTAAATCTCCAATGAGGGGAGCAATTTCTTCCCACACTTTGCTGAAAACTTCCGCGTTGTCCGTGTCCTTGGCAGACAATCCATGGACGCGCGTGTTGTGGTAGCAATAATAATTAGGTTCAGGTTGGATGAGAGCATAGTGCTTTTGCACCACTTCTCCATGGCGCACCACCACGATGCCCACAGAACAAACGCTGCTGCGGACGTTATTGGCAGTTTCAAAGTCGATGGCTACAAAATCTTGCATAGTTGTGAGGAGGAAATAGAGTGGTTTTCGCGAGTGTCAAGCACCCATCACGACAAAGGTAGGAAGTAATTTTCAAAAAACACCTAATTGCGTTGGGAAATCTCTGTTGGTGAGGGCGAAATCTCTTCGGCTTTGCAGAAAAAAGCCTACAATTTGCCCCCACCTCCCAAGAAATGAGTAAATTCGCAGAAACAACAACTGATTAACTGGTTTGAAAGCTGACAACCTCCACATGATATCTCTTAGAAATATCCATAAATCCTTTGGCAATCTCGAAGTGCTCAAAGGCATAGATCTCGACATCCAGAAAGGCGAGATGGTGAGTATCGTAGGTCCTTCGGGAGCGGGCAAGACTACGCTCCTGCAAATCATGGGTACGCTCGATCGTCCCAACGAAGGCACGCTGACGATAGCCAACACTGATGTGACGCGCCTATCGTCTTCTGCCCTCTCCCACTTCAGAAATACCCACATCGGCTTCATTTTTCAGTTTCATCAGCTCCTTCCTGAGTTCACCGCGCTCGAAAATGTCATGATGCCCGCGCTCATCGCTGGGACTTCCAAGCGTGCTGCTCGCGAACGTGCCACTCAGCTTCTCGCCTATATGGGACTGGAAGATCGCGCGGAGCACAAGCCCGCTGCGCTTTCGGGTGGTGAAAAACAGCGTGTAGCAGCTGCACGTGCCTTGATGAATGAGCCAGACATCATCTTTGCCGACGAACCCACTGGTTCGCTCGACTCCAAAAATCGCGCAGAACTGCAGGAACTTTTTTTCCAACTGCGTCGTGATCTCGGACAAACTTTTGTCATCGTCACACACGATGAGGCCTTTGCACAGCAATGCGACCGCTGCATCCACATGGTCGATGGAAGAATCTCGGATGAAGCCACCACTGAAATGCAGCAGACCAGTGAAGCATCCTTAGAGGCGGACGAAGATAACCATACTTCGACAGATACCGAAGCAACCGCCGCGCTGCACCTTACTGCCCCTATGTCAGACTATCCCCTTAACCTTGCTGAATAATCTCAACTTATCATGATTAACATCGGACAATTCAACACCCTCACCATCACGCGCTTCACCGATCATGGGGCTTATGTGGATGGTGGTGAAGTGGGAGAAATCCTAGTGCCTAAGGCCTATGTGACGAAGTCCATGCGTCCGGGCGATACGCTCGACCTTTTTGTCTATCTCGACCAATCGGAACGTTTGGTCGCTACTACGGAACAGCCGCTTGCCACGGTGGGCGACTTTGCTTATCTCGAAGTGGCGTGGGTGAATGAGCATGGAGCTTTCCTGAATTGGGGTGTGATGAAAGATCTCTTCGTGCCGTTCCGTCAGCAAAAGCGCACTATGGAGGTGGGAGAAAGCTACATTGTCTTTGTAGACATCGACGAAGAGACCGGTCGCCTCATGGCTACTGCCAAAATTGACAAACATCTCTATCCCGCTCGCGAACATTATTACCATCGTGGCGAAGAGGTGGATCTCCTCGTTTGGCAGCGCACGGAATTGGGGTTGAAGGTGATTGTGGACAATCGCCATGCTGGGTTGGTCTATAACGACCAACTCTTTGCTCCCGAGCCTAAGACGGGCGATCGCCTGCGTGGTACGGTGGTGAATGTCCGTCCCGATGGGCGCATCGATGTGTCGTTGCAACGTTTGGGTAAGAGCCGCTTCCGCGACTTTGCCGAGGTACTCTACGAAGAACTCCAAGCGGAGTCCGAAGGCTTCCTGCCTTTTACCGACAAATCTTCGTCCGACGACATCTCCGCTCGTTTTGGCGTGTCCAAAAAGACCTTCAAGCGCGCAGTCGGTACGCTCTATCGCGAAAAGAAAATAATACTCGAAGAGGGCGGTATTCGTAAGCGTTAAAAGGTTTATCCTATAAGATAGGCTCTTATTTGAAGCAATAAATGAACGACAAAGACCAAGTGCAGTGAGAAATCACTATATTTGTGTCTGTAAATTTGTAAACTTAGTCTTTATTATGTCTGACCTCAACAAAGAAATTACTCAGGAGACTGCAAATGCTTCTACAGCTTCTGTGCAGAACAGCGATGTTCATTCTCAATCATCGCAGCCTAATGGCGAACAGCCTTACTGTGGGACTCCCCAACAACCGCAGTTTGCCGCTCAAACTCCTTATGGTGCGCCTGCCCCTCCACCTTATGGCGTTCCCTATCCCCAACCACGCCGAAGCAATGGCATAGGTACAGCAGGATTTGTGGTTACCCTGGTCAATATGTTCTTGGGCTTTATTCCCGTCGTCAATTTCCTGTGCATTATCCTTTGGCCTTTAGGCTTGATTCTCTCTATTATAGGGATGTTGAAAAGCCCGCGTGGTCTTGCCATTGCAGGTTTTGTGCTTTCTTTATTAGGAGTGATAGTGGTGCTTTTCTTCTTTATGCTTGGAGCTGGTGCTGCTTTGTTGGGAGCTTAGTCCCTTCATCACGAATCATTTTTTCTTGTATGCTCGTTTTTCATCGCCATCGTAGCCTGAGAAACGAGCATAGTTGTGCTAAGCTATGATAGTGTATGCAGAAAGATGCTTTATGCTTCATCTAAGTGTAGCTATATCTTATTCTGCAAAGGAAACAAAAAGCTGGGACTATCCGTGAAGGGTAGTCCCAGCTTTGATTTTATGGCTTTGCTTCTAGGAGCAATTCATCGTTCTTCGAGAGATACAACTGTGTTCTACGAGAGATACAATAGAATTCTATGCAAGATGAATGGGATGCTCCGAGATGAGCGACTGCGGCTATTAGATACCAGCAGAGATGTCGAGAGCTTGCAACACGTAGCGTGCAACGAGCAGCGCAGAAATGATGTAGAGGGTGATGGACACTTGGTTGAAACGACCAGTGAGTACCTTAACGAGGGTATAGCTGATGAGACCCAATGCCATACCTTCTGCGATATTGTAGGTCAAGACCATGGTGAGCACCGTGATGAAGCTGGGAAGTGCTTCGGAGATGTCGAGCAAGTCAACGTCTTGGATAGAGCTCAGCATCAACACACCCACCAACACGAGTGCACCAGTGGTGGCTGCAGAGGGGATGAGCAAGAAGAGCGGAGAGAGGAAAAGCGCGAGGAGGAAGAAAATAGAGGTGGAGAAGGCTGTCATACCGGTGCGACCGCCTTCTGCAATACCCGCAGAACTTTCCACGAAAGTGGTGACAGTGGATGTGCCGAGTGCTGCACCAACGCTGGTGGCAACGGCATCTGCCATCATAGCACCCTTGATGTTTTTCACATTGCCAGCTTCGTCCATCATTTCAGTCTTCGCAGCTGCACCAATCAAAGTGCCGATGGTGTTGAATATGTCGATGAAGACGAGCACCAAAATGGTGAGAATCATGTCGCCACTCAACACTTTGCTGAAGTCCATTTGCAAGAAAGTGGGAGCGATGCTGTGTGGCATACTGATGGGAGCGAAGTCAGCACCAATTTTGGTAACTCCCAAAGGAATACCGATGAGGGTGCAGATGATGATGCTGTAGAAAAGCGCACCGCGCACGCGAAGTTTCATCAATACGGCACTCAAAATGATGCCCAAGCAAGCCAAAGAGGAGGTAGCATTGAAGTGACCGAGCGAAACGAGTGTCGCTTCGTTGGCAACGATGATGCCCGAGTTTTTCAAACCCACAAAGGCGATGAAGAAACCGATACCCGCAGAAATGGCGAAGCGCAGGCTCTTAGGGATGCAGTTCACAATCTGTTCGCGTATATTGAAAGCTGTGAGCACAATGAAGATGAGTCCTTCGATGAAGACAGCAGCGAGCGATTGTTGCCATGAGTAGCCCATGGTGAGGCAGAGGGTGAAGGCAAAGAAGGCGTTGATACCCATGCCGGGAGCTTGTGCGAAGGGCAACTTCGCCATGAAGGCGATGAGGAGTGTGCCGATGGCAGAAGCCAAGGCGGTTGCCGTGAAGACAGCACCCTTGTCCATACCAGTGTTAGCCAAAATGTCGGGGTTCACCGCAAGGATGTAGCCCATGGTGAGGAAGGTGGTGAGACCTGCCAACAACTCTGTGCGAAGATTGTGTTTTGTAGGATCAAAACCTACGAGGCGATAAAGGAATTGCATACGAAATGTATGGTTGATGAGTGAATGAATAATCAAAAGTGCCACCAGCTAGCAAGATAGTGCTTGAAAGGGAGGAAGCCTATCCGCATTGATCTAGCCAATGAGAAGGAGAGAAAATCAGCAGCATTCCTGAGTAACTCATGGGAGCAGAGCAGGAATGCTGAGGAAAAAGAGTCTGAAAAATAGGGAAGTGAGAAAGGGAAGCTAGACTTATCTTTCAGAGATTAGAAAGTCCACTTCACAGCAAGCGTGGGGTTCACCGTGAGTTTGTCGCTAATAGCGAAATTGTGACTGATTT
>JABZGM010000065.1 GCA_015259235.1 Alloprevotella sp.
ATTGCGGATTGACCAAAGCATCATCCTTAAATTTACGGAATCGAGGAGCTTGAGTCACTTCTGGCACACCATAGAAAGAAGGTTCTTCTGCTTCTGGAATAAAATTAAAATTCGTGTTATCTATGATGGGCACATCTTCTACAATCACGAATTCTCCCTCTGGGGCTTTTTCTAGCGCGGGCAAGTTGCCGAAGCGAGCGTGATTTTGCGTTTGAAAACGCTGGGTAAGCGTTTCCAATGGATTATGTAGATTCGGAAGTTTTTCGTCCGAAGTCTCTTCTTGTTCAGCAGTTGTGGCTACGGCAGGAGCATTAGCTTGTTGTCGAATTTGTGCTAAGATGAAATCTGGCAAATCTTCATTGTCCGCATCATTCGCCGCGGTCCCACTCACAGTGCTCTGTGCAGTATGGGCAGCATTTTCAGTTTCTATGCTAGCACCTTCAGTAGCCGACGCGTTTTCTTTTTCCGCCCCCACCCCAGGAACATAGGATTCCATCACGTGAGGATGCTCTATAGGCTGTCTCATGAAAGGTGGAAGAGCGTCTTCAGCCTCAGTCTCTACATCATTTGCTTCAGAAATCAAAGCGTTGCTACTTAATTGAGCCTGATGCATCATCTTTTTCTGGCGAAACATCATTTCCTCATAAGCGCGTCTTTGTTCCACTTCAGCCTTGGTGGGACGTCCTCTCCTACGTTTAGGAGGTTCTTCCACCTGTCCTGCATCCAGCAAAGCCTTCACAGCCTCAGCCTCCGTCTCACGCGCTTTTTCCGCTACCATCTTTTTGGCAGCACGCTCATCTCTTGCACTATCAAAACGCTCACTATTTCCCGTTTGCGTGGCAGAATACACATGATCCTGCCCATAGGTAGTGATACGTCTACGCCTTGGAGCCGCCTCTACCCCATTGCTCACTTCGTCAGCTTGGGCATCAATGATATCATACACCAGTTGTTCACGAATGCTACTGGTGCAATTTGGCGTCTTCATCGTAACAGCCATCGATTGTAACTCTTCAATGGGCATCGCGAGAAGCTGTTCTTTCGTATATTTAGGCATAAAGGAAAATAAATGTCTTCGTTCTAAATAAGTGCCACCCCATCCACATCACTGCGAATGAATTATCTTTTTGGGGAATATATAATGAGGTGGAATTAAAATCTCTGCAGTCTAGCGAGAATCAAAATATAGTTCAGTCGTCAAAAAAGCGTTTTTCTCTACTACAGTATTGATAATCCTGCAGTTTCTTAAAGCATTGCTAATGTGACTTTGATTAAAAACACATGGTTTTCACCTGCAAAAGTATAACAATTCTCTTAATTATACGAATTAACTCCTCTCTTTTTTGTAAATTCGCCTCATAAAAATTCCAATGAATGGCTACTCCCTACTTAGATATACAGAATTTAACCAAAAGTATTGGTGACTTAGTCCTTTTTGAAGACCTTTCGTTCAGTGTAGCGGAAGGACAACACGTGGGACTCATCGCAAGAAATGGCGCTGGAAAATCCACGCTCCTCAGCCTCATCGCAGGAAAAGACACTGCTGACTCTGGCGACATCGTGTTCCAAAAAGGACTGCGCATCGGCATGCTCGAACAATCACCCGATTTTTCCCCTGAGATGCCTGTGCGACAAGCTGTAGCCAGTCGTCTACGTGCCGAATATGCTTCCTTGCTCATTGCCGATGAAGGACAAACTCTTCAGGCGCACACCGATGCCTTCGATGCGGATGAGGAATGGACGGAAGTGCAACTTCGTGCACAACAAATTCTCACCCAACTTAAAATCACCCAGCTTGATAAGCCCATTGGTTTACTTTCTGGAGGACAACAAAAGAGAGTGGCTTTGGCTTCAGTGCTTATTGCTAATCCAGACTTACTCATTCTTGATGAACCCACCAACCATCTCGACCTCGAAATGATTGAGTGGCTGGAGAAATATCTTCAACGCAACACCAAAGCTCTCCTGCTGGTCACCCACGATCGTTATTTTCTAGATCGCGTCTGCCAGTCGATTGTGGAGATTGATCAGCAAACGGCATATAGTTACAAAGGAAATTATGCCTACTATTTGGAAAAACGCGATGAGCGCATTGCAGCCACGAATGCCAATATCGATCGTGCGCGCAATCTCTATCGCAAAGAACTCGACTGGATGCGTCGCCAACCTCAAGCACGTGGTCACAAGAGTCGTTCGCGCAAAGAGGCTTTCTACGAACTCGAACAACAGGCGAAACGTCGCACAGAAGAGCGCGCTGCACGTCTCAACGTCAAAGCTGGATACATCGGTTCTAAAATTTTTGAAGCTGAATATGTGTCAAAGACCTTTGAAGATGGCGTAGTCATTCTCAAAGATTTCTACTACAATTTCTCGCGCTTCGAGAAAATGGGCATCGTGGGTAATAACGGCACAGGCAAAAGTACGTTCATCAAGATGCTCCTCGGGCAAGTTCCACCCTCAAGTGGACGCTTTGTGGTGGGAGAAACCGTGAAATTTGGCTATTTCTCTCAAGATGGTCTTCCCCTCGACACACAAATGAAGGTCATCGATGTGGTGCGCAACGTGGCTGAAACGGTGGACCTCGGTGGCGGACGTCACCTCACTGCCATGCAGTTTCTCACCCACTTCCTCTTCCCTCCAGCGCGTCAACAAGACTATGTCTACAAACTTTCTGGGGGTGAACGTCGTCGTTTGCAGCTATGCTTGGTGCTGATGCAAGCCCCCAACTTCCTCATTCTTGACGAACCTACCAACGACCTCGACATTGCCACCCTGCAGTTGCTCGAAGAATATCTAGCTGACTTCCGCGGATGTGTTATTGTGGTGAGCCACGACCGCTACTTCATGGATAAAGTAGTCGATCATTTGCTCGTTTTCAAGGGCGATGGCGTGGTGGACGACTTCCCTGGCAACTACTCCCAATATCGCGACTATCTCCAAATCAAAGAAAAGGAAGAGGTGCGCGAACGCAAAGAGCAGCGCACAGAGTCTACCGACACTCGCAAAACCGTGCACGAAGGGAGTGATCGCCGTCGCAAACTCACCTTCAAAGAACGTCGTGAGTTTGAACAACTCGAAGCAGAGATTGAACAACTCGAAACTGAAAAGGCAGCCATCCACGATACCCTCTCTTCTGGATCCGCTTCTGTCGATGAAATCACAGAGCTGTCTAAGCGTTTGCCCCAACTCGAAGAGGAACTAGAAGAAAAATCCATGCGCTGGCTCGAACTCTCCGAATTTGCTTAGCAACACATCTACTTCTTCTGTTATATATGAAAGAAGACGTTTAATGATTTTCTCTCGAGCCACATCGTGGCGAGCAGAAAGGAGCTATGCCCCCTAACGTCTAAATTCTAACGTCTATTCCCTCGAGCCACATCGTGACAAGCAGAAAGGGTCTATGACCCCTAACGTCTATTCCCTCGAGCCACATCGTGGCGAGCAAAAAGGGTCTATGACCCCTAACGTCTATTCCCTCGAGCCACATCGTGGCAAGCAGAAAGGGTCTATGACCCCTAACGTCTAATCTCCAACATTGAAACCACTAGCCGAACGCCTACGTCCCACTACCCTCTCCAACTACATCGGTCAAACTCACTTGGTCGGTGAAGGGGCGGTGTTGCGCCGCATGATTGAGGGTCGCCGCATCTCCTCCTTCATCTTGTGGGGACCTCCTGGAGTGGGCAAAACGACTCTAGCAAAAATCGTAGCAGCCACTCTCGATGCTCCCTTCTACACACTCAGTGCGGTGACAAGCGGAGTGAAAGAAGTGCGAGAAGTCATCAGCCAAGCCAAAAACCAGCAGTTTTTTGGCACTGCCAACCCTATTTTATTTATCGACGAAATCCATCGTTTCTCCAAGTCGCAACAAGACTCTTTGTTGGCAGCTGTAGAAACTGGTGAAATCACGCTCATCGGTGCGACCACTGAAAATCCATCGTTTGAAGTGATACGTCCTCTCCTCTCGCGTTGCCAGGTCTACGTGCTTCAACCGCTCAACGAAACCGAGTTGCTTCAGCTCGTGGATCATGCCATCCACCACGACATCCTACTGCGCGAACGCAAGTTTGAATTGAAAGAGACGGAAGCCCTCGTACGCTTCAGTGGAGGCGATGCCAGAAAACTCCTCAACATCCTTGAATTGCTCGTCAATGCCACCGCAGAAGATACCACCATCGTCATCGACAATGCCACGGTCACCAATCGCTTGCAGGAAAATCCCATGGCTTACGACAAAGAAGGCGAAATGCACTACGACATCATCTCTGCCTTCATCAAGAGCATCCGAGGCAGTGACCCAGACGCGGCTATATATTGGCTTGCTCGCATGATTGCAGGGGGCGAAGACCCTAAGTTCATCGCGCGCCGTCTGGTGATCAGTGCCAGCGAAGACATCGGGCTTGCCAATCCCAACGCACTTCTCATTGCCAATGCCGCCTTTGACGCGGTCAATAAAATCGGATGGCCCGAAGGACGCATCCCATTGGCGGAAGCCACCATTTACCTTGCCACATCCCCCAAGTCCAATTCTGCTTACAATGCGATCAATGCGGCTCTCGCCTTTGTCGAGCAGTCGGGCAACCTTCCTGTGCCGCTCCATCTGCGCAATGCACCAACTTCGCTCATGAAGTCGCTCAATTATGGCACAGACTACCAGTATCCCCACGATTTTCCGCAGCATTTTGTGGCACAACAGTATATGCCAGAAACCATCCAAGGGACACAATTTTGGCAGCCTGCCGACAACTCTGCCGAAGAACGCCACGCAGCTTGGCTCTCTCAGCTGTGGAATCGCTCCAAATAATGTCATTAAAAACCGCGAGAAGATGGTTTCTTCGCGCTAAAGTATCATCGCTATAAAGGCGCAGTGCGCTACTCCATTATGAGAATCGTTCAAATGCTCCAATTAGAGCAAAACCCTGAGCTCATCCGTCAATATCGTTACTTCCACTCTCGCGAAGGCATCTGGCCCGAAATCCTGCAAGGCATCAAAGACAGCGGCATTCTCGAGATGGAAATCTACTTATTGGACCATTATCTCTGCATGATTGTCGACTTGCCAGAAGACCTTTCTTGGCAAGAAGCCATGGATCGCATGGCAAAAGCACCTCGACAAGCTGAATGGGAAAGTTTTGTTTCCCAATTCCAACGTGCAGCTGCTGATGCTCGAAGCGACGAGAAATGGCAACGTATGGAACGTATTTTTCATCTGTACTCCGATTAAGCCCTTTCTTTACGCCCAACGCCTCGTTCACCTTTCTGAGAGACTAACATCTTTTCTTAAGCCCCTTTACAAACTTTGGTGCTGACACCTTTCCACTTACGGATTAGTGTCAGCACCAAAGTCTTTTATCTTCTTCACTCTCTCCTTATTTTGAAGCGAGCATCGTTTCTTCTATCAGTCTCATCACACCCTTCGTGTCGTTAGCATCATACCAAAGCACTGAAGTGTCTTTGTTGAGCCACGTCATTTGCTTTTTGGCAAAAACTCGTGTGTTTTTGCGCATGCGATCCAGCGCCATATCCAGTGCCCAATCTCCATCGAAATAACGAAAAATCTCCTTATATCCTACTGTATTGAGCGCATTGAGTTCGCGAAATGGCAATACGCGGTCTGCTTCTGCCAAGAACCCCCCTTCCCCCATCATGGTCACCCGCTCATTGATCCGAGTGAAGAGTTCTTCGCGTGGACGTTGCAAACCGATTTTCACTATGTCGAAGGGGCGTTCTTTGACAGCCCCCGTGAGCAACTCACTCACACGCTTGCCACTCTCATAGATGATCTCTAGCGCATGCACCACGCGTTTAGCATTTTGCTCATCGACACGCGCAAAATAGGCAGGATCACGCTCTTCCAATTCGCGAAGGAGCACCGGAAGTCCTTCTTGTTCCAGTCGCGCATAGAGTTTGGTGCGCACCGCTTCGGAGATGGTGGGCAAAGGATCGATGCCACGACAAAGTGCATCAACATACATCATGCTTCCTCCACTCACCACAAGCGCATCGTGGTCGGCAAAATGATGCTCACACACTTGCAAGGCTTCTTCTTCAAAGCGTGCGGCACTATAATAGTCGGTGAGTGCGAGATTGCCCACGAAGTGATGCGGCACGCGTGCCAACTGTTCGGCAGTTGGTGCGGCAGTGCCGATGGGCAACTCGGCAAACATCTGGCGCGAATCAGCACTGATGATGGGACAATGCAAGAACTCAGCCGTTTGCAGGCTGAGTTCTGTTTTTCCTACGGCAGTAGGTCCTGTGAGTACAAAAAGTTTAGGACGAGACATGACCATTAGAATGAGGGACTGTCAGAGATTTCAAATCCTTCCAAGTCGATTTCGTCAGAATTAAAAGAGTCGATGCCAAAATCATCAAAGGACTCACTAGAACCTCCCAAATCATTACCGATAGAGAAGTCTATTTCCGCAATTTGTTGAGGAGCTTTTCCCACAGACTTAATGACTTCTGGCTCATCGCTTCCAGGCAACTCATCACGCACGCAGAGGGAAAACACACGATCGTTGAAAGGATCGAACACGTATTCCAAGTTGCGGATGCCTTGGTCCAAGAAGTCTGTGAGCAAAGTATCTGCCATGGTATAAAGATCCTCGTCTTCGGCAGAAGATTCGTGCATATCCTCACGGGTCACCTGTTCGCCACGCTCCCACTCATCGTTGCAGATGTAGAAAGAAGTCATTTGATCGTCAGGATAACCACAAGATTCCAATAAGACCTTGCTAAGTTCAAGAAAAGAAGCGTCTTCGTCGATGAGAATGTCACGGCGGAAATCATCAACTTCATCGCAGACTACTCTGATGAGATATTGCATAATTGAGAAATTCAGTTTTATCGTCCAATGAAACCACGTTTAGAGTTGACCAAGAAGTCTATCAAATAGTCCACTTCTTTGCACTTAGGCACAGTGGTACGGATTTCTTCGATGCGTTCGTTGAAAAGTTTTGAGTTTTGGTAGAGAATCAAATAAGCTGAGTGCAACGCATTGATCACCTCCATAGGGAAATTTCTACGTTTGAGCCCCACCATGTTCAGACCGCAATAAGCCACAGGTTCGCGCGATGCGATGCAGAAAGGAGGCACATCTTGTGGGGTGCGAGTGCCGCCGCCAATCATCACATAAGAGCCGATGTGGCAAAATTGGTGCACCAACACGTTGGCAGACAAGATGGCAAAGTCATCAATCACCACTTCTCCTGCAATTTTACTAGAATTACCAATGATACATCCATTGCCGATGTTGCAGTCGTGCCCCACGTGCATGCCCTCCATCAAGAGGTTGTTACTTCCCACCACAGTCTTTCCTTTAGCCGCTGTGCCGCGGTTGATGGTCACATTCTCACGAATCGTGTTGTTGTCGCCCAATTCCACGGTCGTTTCTTCTCCGCGGAACTTCAAGTCTTGAGGCACAGCACTAATCACAGCACCTGGAAAGAACGTATTGCCACTACCAATGCGCGCGCCACTCAAGATGGTCACAGAGTTCATCAACTTATTGTTGTCGCCTAGCACCACATTGGCATCGATGTAGCAGAAAGGACCTATTTCACAGTTCTCACCGATTTTTGCATCGGGATGAATAAAAGCAAGAGGAGAAATCATAGGTTCTAAGTATGTTAAGAGAACAAATGTTTGAATTTGGCACGCACCATACGAGCAAATTTATTGTTGGCATCGTGACCAGGACGAATGGCAATGATACGTCCTTTGATGGGACGACCTATTAGTGCCATATCACCAATGATGTCGAGCAATTTGTGACGGGCAGGCTCATTGTCCCATTTGACAGGACGTTCTTGCAAATAGCCCAGATGCGAAGCATCAAGTCGACGCACGCCCAAAGTTTCAGTGAGTTTATCAAGACGCTCCTGCGACATCTTACGTTCGTAGATGACCAACGCATTACTCAAGTCGCCGCCCTTGATGAGCCCCATGTTGAGCAAAGCTTCAATCTCACGCACAAAAACAAAAGTGCGTGCTGAAGCGATTTCCTCGGGGAAGTCTGACATGTGCTCTAAGGTCGCACTTTGTCGTTGCACAAACTGACTATCAGGAAACTCTATCGTGGAGTCTACAGCAAAGCGATCGGCAGGTTGCACGCGCAAACATGAACCAGAGATTTCGTCGTAATACTCAAAGGGTTCATTGATTTCAAGATAATTGCGAGGAACACCTTGATTCTCAAGTCCTACCTTTTGGATTTGTTCCACGTAGAGAATGGAACTTCCATCGAGGATAGGAAATTCTGGTCCATCTACCTGCATCAAACAGTTGTCCACTCCAAGGGCAACAAGAGCTGCCATGGCGTGTTCGATGGTCGAAACGCGGCATTCTGGAGTGCCCACCACCGTGCCTCGAGAAGTGTCAAACACATTTTCTGCGAGTGGCTCAATGATTGGTTTGCCTTCTAAATCAACACGCTGTATTTTGTAGCCATGGTTGACTGGAGCGGGTTGAAAAGTCAAAGTGAGTTGAAGGCCTGTATGCAATCCTTTTCCTTGCAAGGAGAAGGGTGCTTTAAGGGTATGTTGCATAATTCTTATGTCTTACGTTTAGCACGAACTTATCGTCCCAGCTGAGCCTTTAGTTCGTCAATTTCTTTGCGCATAGCAAGCATTTCTCTGCGCATATCGGGTAACTGCTTAAACACCGCACTAGAAAGCGCAAACTGTTTAGCGTTGATGGCAGGTGTACCCATCACGGGAGCACCTTCAGTGCGTGCGGTGTGGATGCCAGCTTGTGCACCAGCTTGCATGCCATCAGGCAACTGGAGGTGACCTGCCACGCCCACTTGTCCGCCAAACATGCTCCAAGCACCCACTTTCGTGCTACCCGCCACGCCCACTTGTGCCGACATCACGGTGTGAGCACCAACCTCCACATTGTGCGCAATCTGCACGAGGTTATCGAGCTTCACGCCTTGGCGCACGATGGTCGTGCCCATGGTGGAACGGTCTACACAAGCATTTGCGCCAATTTCTACGCGATCTTCGAGGGTGACGATACCGATTTGTGGAATCTTCTCATACCCCTCTTCAGAGGGTGCAAAACCAAAGCCATCGGCACCAATGACACAGCCACTGTGCAAGATAACTTCATTGCCAATCTTACAGCCATGATAGATGCTCACATGGGGATAGAAAAGGCAATTCTCGCCCACCGATGCACCCTCTTCGATGACCACATGGCTATAAATCTGCGTACCATCTCCCACGGTCACCTGCTCACCAATCACCGCAAAGGGACCCACATAAACATCTTCGCCCAGGGTTGCCGTTTCGCTCACAAAAGCCAAGGGGTGCACTCCGCTACGCTTCTGCGTCATGCTCTCATAGAGAGAAAGCAAACGTGCGATGGATTCATAAGCATTGTCCACGCGAATGAGCGTAGCCGACACTGGTTTTTCTAGTTGAAGGTCTTTGTTTACCAAAACGATGCTCGATTGAGTTTCGTAAAGGTGGTGAGTATATTTGGGGTTTGCCAAAAACGAAAGTGCACCCGCCTCACCTTCTTCGATTTTCGCGAAGGTGCGCGCCACTGCTTCGGGGTTACCCTCGATGGTTCCTGACAGATAGGTAGCTATTTGTTGTGCGGAAAATTCCATTGTATCGTAATTGTTTATCTGCAAATATAAGATATCTTGCCAAAATAGAGAAATATATCTGCATTTTCTTTGTATAAATCGAATGGAAAAACACCTTTTCTGGCTTACTCTCTGCTATACCTATCTCAAACGAGGGGTATCCTTCCTCTATTGGAGAATTGAAAGATGAACCTTCTGCGATTAAACCCAACAGCTTATTTCTCATGGCTTTTTATGAGACCTTCCCAAACAATTTCTTCCCATTGTGTAGACCTATAAGCTCTCCTGCGCTTCTTGAGCGCAGGAGAGCTAAACTTATTCCTAATGTACCATCATTGAGGGATAAACCATGGTCCACCCTAGATTTGGAGGGTTGCACTTCTATCTTTTTTTACTAGTCCAATCTATCATATAGACGAGAGACAACAAGGCGTAACGAGGCATGATGTTGGTATAGACCTCTGTACGAGAAAATTGGTCGATAGAAGTGTGCAGATAATTCGCTTGGTTCAGAATGTCACTCACCTTGAAACTGACCGCCAATGTACCACGCGAAAGCTCAAAATACTTACGAAGAGAGGAGTCCCATCGGATGGAAGTTTGGTTGAGCGATCGCTCTGCATAACCAGCATAGAGCAAGGTGTTTATGTTCGACTGAAGCTCCACACCATAAGGTAATTGCCAAGTGAAATCCACCTTTAACTGCGTTTTGCTGTAATTATCTGTCGTCTGGGGTTGCCTCACATGTTGCAAAGCAGAAGACCACAAAGCCGATGCCCGAAACTTACTCCCAATCGATGCAGTAAGGTATAGTTGTGGCGTAATCGTGTATGATTGCAACAGGCTGGTAGCAGCCAAAGGCGCACCATCTATAT
>JABZGM010000066.1 GCA_015259235.1 Alloprevotella sp.
GCGCTACCCAACTCTCCGAAGCCTTGCGGAGTTTGCCCGGTGTGCAACTGCGCGACTATGGTGGGGCGGGGGCACTCGTCAGTTTGGCAGCGCGTGGACTTGGAGCTGCACACACTGTGGTCACCCTCGATGGATTTCCTGTCACCGACTTCACCTCTGGTGCTGTCGATGTAGGGCGGTTTCGATTGAGCGATATGTCGCAACTGCAATGGACGATAGCCGATGCTCCCGCTTTGCTCACGAGTGTGCGCACCCTTGGCACCGCGCATCTCGCCCTCCGTTCTGCCACCTCCTCACCACATCTAGGAGTGGAGTGGGGCAGTTTTGGGCAAATCGTTGTGGATGGCGCTGTGCATCATCGCATCGGAGCCCATGCTCTCGGAGTTCAAGGCAGTTATGCTCGTGCCGATAATGATTTCCCCTATCGCATCACCAATGGCGACGGCTATGAATATGGACGCCGTCCTCACAGTCCATGGACTCGATGGCAGGGGAGTGCACATTGGCTCTGGCAAACCCCACAGCACAGCACCCAAGTGCGATGGCATCATCAGCACCACGTGCAAAAACTTCCCGGAGCAGTGACGCTCTACACCACCCCCGAAGGCGAAGATTGGCGTACTGAGCGCTCGGCACTTCAAGCCTCGCATGCCGCTCATGGTGAGCGTTGGGCGTGGCAGTGGGCTGGACAATATGCTGCGCATCGACTGCAATATGTCGACCACGGTGAGGAATACCCCGATGCAGTGCGCGAAGAGCATTATCGTGAGCACGAACTCTGGAGCACACTTGGGGCACGCTATGACATTGCCCCCTCGTGGCAGGTGGCTTATGCCGTCGATGCCACCCACACCACCTTGCGCAGCAATATGGCACGCTTCGATTGCGTGGCGCGCACAGCGTTGCAGCAGAGTCTCTCGCTCCGTTATGTGCGTCCCACCACGATGTTCACCTTGCGCGGCTTGCGTCATGACTTCTTCCACACTGTGCAAGGGCGCGTGGAGAACGCTTCCCCCTTGCTGCCGTGGGAGTCCACAGCTGTTGCCACCGATGCGCATTCGTGGACGTGGAGCCTCGCAGTTGCCCAGCAACTCTGGCAGTCGTCTTCCACACGCGGCACCCTGCGTGGTGAGGTGCAAACCCTCTTCCGCATGCCGAGTTTCACCGAAAACTACTACCACCACTATGGCAATGCTAACTTACGCCCCGAGCGCACGCAGCAGTTTTCTGTAGGTTTGTCGGTTGAGAGTCGCTCCACTTCGTCTGCCTTTGTCTGGCAAGGCAGTGTCGATGTCTATCACAATCGAGTGTTGGATCGTATCTTGGGCATTCCTGCCAACCAAACCGTTTGGCGCACCACCAATCTAGACCGTGTGCGTGCCGTTGGAGTGGACCTTTCGGGGCATATCTGGGCGCAATGCGCTTCTCGCCATACCCTAGAGCTGTCGGGCAATGCCTCTTTCCAGCGCGTCACCGACGAAAGCCAACGTGGGGCAGCTACTTACGGACTGCAGTTGCCCTATATCCCCGAGTTTACCGCGCATCTAGCCTTCGTTTGGAGCAACCCTTGGTGCGACTTTTCGCTCACTAGCGACTTTTCTTCTGCTCGCCATGCCACTGCCAATCATTGGAAGTCGGCGCGTTTGGCTCCTTATGCCACCCTCCACACCGCAGTCGGGCGCACTTTTCGGTTGGGAGCATGTAGGTGGCACACCCAGTGGGTGATCAACAACCTTACGAATACCCACTACGAACTTGTGCGTGGTTATCCCCTCCCAGGGTGCAGCATGATGTGGCGCAACACCTGGACGTTTTAGTCCTCTCTTTCTTTCTCATGGGATGATGAGGCAGAAAAAGCTACGGTCGTGAAATCTAATCATTACTTATCGCATATTATTCTCATAAACAATATTTTAATGAAACAACTTAAGTTTTTTGCCACTTTGCTTGTGGCTGCTTTGAGTTTTGCTTCGTGTATCGTTGACGAAACTTCCCGACTCACTCCCTCTCCTGCGACTGCATTGGGTGAAGGTGTGTTCATTCTCAATCAAGGTAACCAATATGCCAAAATTGATGGCAGTTATTCGTTCTTTGACTGGGAAACCAATGTGTTGAGCAATAGTGTGTTCAGCACGGTCAATGGTCGTTTGCTGGGTGCAGGTCCACAAGATGGGGTGGTGTATGGTTCAAAACTCTATGTGACGTTGCATGGTTCTAATGCCGTGCAAGTGATAGATGCAAAAACCAACAAGTTGCTTCGCACCATCAGTACCCCTCAGCCTCAGGGAGTTGCTGCTTATGGTGGTCATATCTACGTGGCAAACAATACGGGTCGTGTGACGAAAATCGATACCCTTGATTTGCAAGCCAAACAACAGGTAGAGGTTGGTCCTAATCCTGTGGATTTGATGGTGCGCAATGGCGTGCTTTATGTGAGCATCAGCGATGGTTACAACCTAAAAAATGGTGCTGTAAATGGCAAGCGTCTTGATAAAATCGATTTGGCACGCTTCCGCAAGGTGGGTGAGGTGAAACTCCAAGCCACAGAAACTGCCACTCTCGACAATGGTCGCACCCAAACCACCATCACTTCGGAAGGGGTGAATCCCACTCAGATGACCATGGATGAAGATGGCAATCTCTTTGTGGTGTGCATGGGCGATTATGCCCAGATTCCAGCAAAGGTGTGGAAGGTGGACAACGAAGAGAAGGTGAGCGTCTTTGCCAAGGGTAATTTGGCTGCGGCACATCGTCACTCACTCTACGTGATTAATAGTAGCACCAACTGGAAAACTGGTGAAGTGGATGTGCAATGGGATGTACTCGAAACGCGTACGGGTAAGGTGCTCGTGGAAAAATTTGCACAGAAGAATTTGCCTCTCGACCCCATCGCCATGAATGTGCATCCTCGCACAGGTCGCGTGCTCGTGACCTCTCGCGGGTTGCTTGATGCAAAGGTGAAATACACCTCACCTGGTTATCTCTACACCTACACTTCCAAGGGCGATTTGCTCAATCGTTCTACTGTAGGCATTGAACCTTATGCCGTGGTTTTCCGCTAAACGATGTCCCCTTCTTGGAGTAACACAAAACAGAATGGTGTCTTCTCCGAGATTGTACTATCGCTTTTGAATCCCTCTTTCAATAAGTGAAAAATAGCACGTGTCTTCTGCGATAAAAACAATTTTGAAACGCAGGACACGTGCTGTTGCTTTATACACAAAATCGTAGAGAAGAAGAACGATTTACCGTGCAGAAATAGCGCATCTCTATATAAAAGATGTGTGAAGGGGCAAAAAAAGCCCTTTTTTCTTGTAATATCTCACTATGTGGCGTAATTTTGCAGCAAATAAAAATGCTATGCAAAAGAATTTAGTCATTGTGGAGAGCCCTGCTAAGGCAAAAACCATTGAAAAATTCCTTGGCGAAGATTTCAAGGTGATGTCTAGTTTTGGGCATATCCGCGACCTAGATAAGAAAAATGACGGAGTGGACCCCGATACCTTCCAACCGCACTATGAGATTCCTGCCGACAAACAAAAGGTGGTGAGTGAACTTCGTGCAGCGGCAAAGAAGGCAGAGACCATTTGGCTGGCATCCGATGAGGACCGCGAGGGAGAAGCCATCTCATGGCACCTTGCGGAAGTCTTGAAATTGGATCCTGCTACGGCACGACGCATCGTTTTTCACGAAATCACCAAGCCAGCCATCCTCGATGCTATTGCACATCCGCGCACCATCGACTTGAATCTCGTGGATGCTCAGCAAGCACGTCGCGTGCTTGACCGTGTGCTTGGCTTCCGCCTCTCTCCCGTGTTGTGGAGAAAGGTGCGTCGCAACCTCTCCGCAGGACGTGTGCAGAGCGTCACGGTGCGGCTCATCGTGGAGCGCGAACGCGAAATTGAGGCTTTCCAGGCTGAAAGTGCTTTCCGCGTGACCGCCTTCTTCGGTGTGCCAGGCGAAAACGGACAGACGGTGGCACTGAAAGCTGAATTGAACCATCGCTTTGCAACGACAGAAGAGGTGAATGCCTTCTTGGAAAACTGCAAAACAGCTGAATTTCGCATCGAGAGTCTTACCACCAAACCCACGAAGCGCACCCCTGCGCCTCCGTTTACGACCTCTACGCTGCAACAAGAAGCAGCCCGCAAATTTGGCTACGCCGTGGCTTCGACCATGCGCATCGCACAAAAACTTTATGAGTCGGGATTGATCACCTATATGCGTACCGACTCGATGAATCTCTCTACGCTCTGTCTCGACACGGCTGAGCCTGTGATTGCAGAGCGCATGGGAACCAACTATCACAAACGTCGCAACTACCACACCAAATCAAAGGGTGCGCAAGAGGCACACGAAGCAATTCGTCCCACAGATATGTCGAGAGAAGACATTTCGGGTACGCCTCAGGAACGCAGACTCTACAACTTGATTTGGAAACGCACGCTTGCGAGCCAGATGGCAGATGCCCAATTAGAGAAAACTACCGCGCTGATTAGCGTGAGTGGCTCTGAACATCAGTTTGCCGCTACGGGCGAAGTGGTGAAATTCGACGGTTTCTTGCGCCTTTATCGTGAAAGTGTAGAAGAATCGGAAGGCGATTCGGAAGAAAGCGGTTTGCTTCCTCCCATGACCGAGGGTCAACTGCTCGTGCGTCAGACGATCACTGCACAAGAACGTTTCACGCAAGCTCCTGCACGTTACAGCGAAGCCTCCTTGGTGCACAAGTTGGAAGAACTGGGCATTGGACGTCCGTCTACGTATGCGCCTACCATCTCTACGATTCAAAAGCGCGAATATGTGGCGAAGGGAGAAAGCGAAGGAAAACCTCGCTCCTTCGCTGTGGCAACTTTGGAGGGAAATGACATCTCCACAGAGACGCGCAGCGAAAACTTCGGCAGCAATCGTGGTAAACTGGTGCCTACCGACACGGGTATTGTGGTGAATGACTTCTTGCTCAGCCACTTCCCCGAATTTATGGACTATAATTTCACCGCAAAGGTGGAACACGACTTCGACCGCGTGGCAGAGGGGGAAGAAGAATGGACGAGTATCATTCGCTCATTCTGCGAAACTTTCAATCCGCAAGTGGATCGTGTGATGGCAGAACGCACCGAAACTCGCGTGGGTGAACGACACCTCGGCACAGAGCCAGAGAGTGGACGCCCAGTGAGTGTGAAAATCGGTCGTTTCGGTCCGATGGTGCAGATTGGCGGTGGAGAAGGCGATGAAGAAACGCCTAAGTTTGCAAGTCTAAAAACAGGACAAAGCATCACCACCATCACTCTCGAAGAAGCACTCGAATTGTTCAAACTCCCTCGCACTGTGGGAGAATTTGAAGGCACTACGGTGACGATTGGCGCTGGTCGCTTCGGTCCTTATGTGTTGCACGCGAAGAAGTACACTTCGATTCCCAAGGGCGAAGACCCAATGTCGGTGACGCTGGAACGCGCCATCGCACTGATTGAGGAAAAGCGTGCGAAAGATGCGAGCAATCACCTTCGTGCTTTTGAAGAAGAACCTGAATTGGAAGTGCTCAACGGACGTTATGGTCCTTACATCAAATATAAAGGCAATAACTACCGCATTCCCAAAGATCGCCATGCTGAGGCGGCTTCACTCACGCTCGAAGAGTGTATGAAGATGATCGAAGCCGAAGGCGAAAAAGCACCTAAAAAGGCGGTGAAAACATCGACGAAGACTGCCAAGTCGACGACGAAGGCTGCGTCAAAGATCACAAAGTCTGCATCGAAAGCAGCGAAGGCAACTTCTACCACCAAAAGGACAACCAAAGCTCGCAGCACCAAAGCGAAGACTGAAGATTAAATGAGATGTATCCCTCTCCATAAAAGTAGCGGCAAATGAAGTGTATCGTGCTCGTAGGTTATATGTGTGTGGGTAAAACCACCGTAGGCCGACAACTCGCTAAACGACTAAACTGCGGATTTTACGACTTAGATTGGTATATCGAGGAACGATTCCACAAGAAGATTCCCACTATCTTTGCCGAAGAAGGTGAAGAGAGATTTCGCGATTTGGAACGACGTATGCTCTGTGAGGTGGCACAGTTTGAGAATATCGTGCTGTCTTGCGGAGGAGGCACTCCCACGCGCTTCAACAACATGGATTTCATGAACGAAGTGGCGGAAACCGTCTATCTCGAAGCGCAGCCAGAAACCATCCTCGAGCATCTGAAGGTGAGCAAAGGCACGCGCCCCCTGCTACAAGGCTTGTCGCCTGAAGAGTTGGACCACTTCGTGCGACAACAACTCCAAGAGCGCAACCCTTATTACCAAAAGGCGCACCACACGGTGAATGTTGATATTCTCGATACGTTCGAGAAAATCACAGATGTGGTGGAGATGATTGTTCAACAACTCAACCTCCCTGTTTAACTCCCTAGTGCTTGCTGTAGTTCTGCTACCTATTTATTATTAAGAACCCTACTTCCCCCTATAACTCCACTGACAGACGATGAGAAAATGGCGTATTGAAGACTCCGAAGAACTCTATAACATAAAAGGATGGGGCGTGAACTATTTCGGTATTAACGAGAAAGGTCACGCTTTTGTGCGTCCTCGCAAAGATAACGTAGAGGTAGATTTGTGCGATGTCGTGAATGATCTCACGGATCGCGACATCACCGCTCCCGTACTCTTGCGTTTTCCCGACATCTTGGACAATCGCATTGAGAAGACTGCAGCTTGTTTTGAACAAGCTGAAAAGGAATATGACTACAAAGGTGAGCACTTCATTGTCTATCCCATCAAGGTGAACCAGATGCGTCCCGTGGTAGAGGAAATTATCTCCCATGGTAAGAAATACAATCTCGGATTGGAGTGTGGCTCAAAGCCTGAACTTCATGCGGTGCTTGCCACTAACATGGACTCGGACTCGGTGATTGTGTGCAATGGTCATAAAGACCAAAACTTCATTGAGTTGGCATTGCTGGCTCAAAAGATGGGGAAGCGTGTGTTCTTGGTCATCGAGAAGCTCCACGAGTTGGAAATCATTGCACAAGTGGCAGAGCGCATGGGAGTGCGCCCTAATCTGGGTATTCGCATCAAACTCGCTAGCCGCTCTACGGGTAAGTGGGAGAGTTCTGGTGGCGATGCTTCAAAATTTGGTTTGAATAGTGCCGAATTGCTCACGGCATTGACCCGTTTGGAAGAGAAGGGATTGAAAGATTGCTTGCAACTCATCCACTTCCACATCGGTAGTCAGATTCCTAAAATCCGCTTGATCAGTACTGCCCTTCGCGAGATGGCACAATATTATGTGCAACTCCGCAAGATGGGCTTCAATATCGACTTCGTGGACTGCGGCGGTGGTCTTGGTGTGGACTATGATGGCACACGCTCGTCCAACTCTGAGAGTTCGGTGAACTATTCCGTGCAGGAATATGTCAACGATATTGTCTACATCCTCCGAGAAGCTGCCAACGAAAACGAGGTGCCGCATCCTAACATCATCACCGAAGGTGGTCGCTCTTTGACGGCTCACCACTCTGTGCTGATTTTGGAGGTGCTCGAAACCACTGAAGTACCTCACATGGCAGAGGATTTCCATCCTTCAGAGCATGATCACAAGTTGGTGCACGACCTCACCGAGATTTGGGACAAGCTCTCCACGCGCTCCATGCTCGAAGACTGGCATGATGCCGAAGATATTCGCGAAGAAGCACTCGGATTGTTCCGTCACGGACTCTTGGATCTCCGCACCCGTGCGCAAATCGAAAGCCTATATTGGAGCATCTGTTCGGAAGTGGCAGAGTTGGTGCACCACCAAAAGCACGCTCCCGACGAATTGCGCAAGTTGGATAAGATGATGTCGGAAAAATATTTCTGCAACTTCTCACTCTTCCAATCTCTTCCCGATCACTGGGCACTCGACCAACTCTTCCCCATCATGCCCATTCATCGACTCGAAGAGCGTCCCACGGTGAGCGCTTCTTTGCAAGACATTTCTTGCGATAGTGATGGTAAGATTTCCACCTATGTCAACTACAATCAGCAGACCAACTACATTCCGCTCCATCGCTTTAAGCAGGGCGAAAAGTATTATATAGGTGTCTTCTTGGTGGGTGCTTATCAAGAGATTTTGGGCAACATGCACAATCTCTTCGGTGACACCAATGCGGTGCACATTTCGGTCAATGCCGATGGCTACACCATTGACAAGACGATTGATGGCGAAACGGTGGCTGATGTGCTGGAATATGTGCAATACGATCCGAAACGCTTGGTGCGCCGCCTGGAATCTTGGGTGACACGTGCGGTGAACGAGGGTAAGATTTCTGTCGAAGAAGGCAAGGAATTTATCTCCACCTACCGCGCTGGCTTGTATGGTTACACCTATCTTGAGTAATCTCATCGAGCAACTGAATTAAAGACTCCGCACAAGCTCAGGTTTGTTGCGGAGTCCACCTTCTTTTTACCATATATCATGGAGAAAGTAGGCAAGGAATCTCCAACCTTTAACATTATGGGCATGATCAAAATAGAGCCTTCTTGGCGCAACGCCTTAGCAGACGAATTTACAGCCCCTTATTTTGCGCAGCTCGCTGAATTTGTGCGTCAAGAATATGCGCAAACGACTTGCTATCCTCCTGGAGGGCAAATCTTTGCTGCCTTCGATCTTTGTCCTTTTGATCAAGTAAAGGTGGTCATCATCGGACAAGATCCCTATCATGGGGCAGGACAGGCAGAAGGACTCTGTTTTTCGGTGGCATCGGGCGTGCGAATCCCTCCCTCGTTGCGCAATATCTTTAAGGAAGTGGCGGATGATTTGCAACAACCCATTGCCACAGATGGCAGTTTGCGTCATTGGGCAGAGCAGGGAGTGCTTTTGCTCAACAGTACCCTCACCGTGCGCGAAGGCAAACCAGGTTCGCACTTTGGCAAAGGCTGGGAACAATTCACCGATGCTGTCATCGATAGGGTGAATCGTGGTCGAGATCATGTGGTCTTCCTTCTTTGGGGGCGTAAAGCTCAGGAGAAGGCGAAGAACATCGACACGCAACGTCATCTTGTGCTCACCGCAGCGCATCCGTCTCCTATGGCATTAAATCACGGTGGAGCTTTCTTTGGGTTGCACCATTTCTCGCAAACCAATGCTTATTTGGTGCAGCATGGTCTTGCACCCATCCAGTGGTAAACCCTGATCGGTGAAGATTTAGCACTCCAGTGCGACTTTCTCTTCGTTTCGTCTTTAGAGGTGAGCATCTGCTCTTGCATATTCACAGACTTACCCCCCACTTTTACAGACTTTTTCCTTTCATTCATAGACTAACCTACTCATGCTTCCCATTCTTCAAGTGGGCGATGTATTGCTTTCGCCCGATATTCTCACCGAACATTTCTGCTGCGACCTCGAAGCCTGCGGCGGTGCTTGCTGTATCGAGGGAGAAGCTGGTGCTCCGATCACACCAGCCGAGGTGAAAGATTTGGAGCGTGTGCTACCTGTGGTGTGGATGGAACTGGATCCAAAAGCGCGCAAGGTGCTCAACAACCAAGGGGTGGCTTATCGCGACGAAGATGGCGATTTGGTCACGAGCATTGTAAATGGCAAAGATTGCTGTTTTACGTGCTATGATGAGCGTGGCATCTGCTTATGTGCCACCGACCGTGCGCATCGAGAGGGGAGAATCGATTGGGCAAAGCCTATCAGTTGCTACCTCTATCCCATTCGTGAACAGCAGCTCTCCAATGGCAATGTTGCGCTCAACTACCATCGTTGGTCAGTGTGCAAGCCAGCAGTCAAACTAGGTAGAGAATTGAAATTGCCTATTTATAAGTTTTTGAAAAATCCGCTGATTCGTCGTTTTGGGCAAGCGTGGTATGATGAACTTTTAGCGTTAGTTGAAGCCTTGAAAGCCGAAGGCATGCTGCCTAAGGACGAATTGAAAGAATAGTACCCTAAATTTGTATATAAGCTCAGAAATGCTTGTTTGGGTAGCAATAGTTCAATACATCAACACATAAAATAGGGAAGCTGTTTTTAGTATTATGGGATAGATAGCAAGGAGCTAAAAGAGTCAAGTAAATTAAAGGTAG
>JABZGM010000067.1 GCA_015259235.1 Alloprevotella sp.
GTGATCCCCACGATACCCTTGCGGTCGAGTCCCAATAAATCAAAGGTATGCACGGCTATAAGCAGTGCAAGTGTAGAATCGAGTCCACCACTAATACCAACAACTAAATGACGCGCATGAGTATGTTTCAGGCGTTTGGCTAATCCCAAACTTTGGATATTGAGAATTTCCTGACAACGCGCGCTGAGTTGTTCGCCTTGAGGTACGAACGGCAATGGGTCGTAGATGCGAGAAGAGACTTGATCGCGCAACACCATGTTGAGTTCTGCTACCACATAAGGTGAATGTGCAGGCTGTTGTGCAATGCACTGAGAGAAGGAGGTGTTTGATCTGCGTTCACTGCGCAATAACTCTACATCAACTTCTCCTACAAGTAATTGTGGTTCAAGAGAGAATAGTTGTGACTCTTTGAGCAGATGACCATTCTCTGCAATAAAAGCTCTGCCACCAAAGACTAAGTCTTGAGTACTTTCCCCAAAACCACATCCCACATAGATGTAAGCGCAATGGCAACGCGCACTTTGTCCTGTTACCAATTGACGCACATAGTCCGTCTTTCCCACAAGATCATTAGAAGCACTGAGATTCAAAATGACTTCAGCTCCTTCAATCGCTAATTTATTGGAGGGAGGAACTGGTGCCCAAAGATCTTCACAGATTTCTATACCAAAGGTAACATCATTGACACGGAAGAGCTGTTGTACTCCTAGTGTGGTTGTTTGACCACAAAGGCGCACTTGTTCATTCTCTTGTAAAGCATAAGCAGGTGTGAACCAGCGATGCTCGTAGAACTCATGATAGTTAGGAAGAAAGGTCTTAGGCACCAACCCATGGAGTTTGCCATATTGCAACACAGCTGCACAATTGAACAACATGCCACGATGACTCACGGGCAAACCAACCACAACCACTAATTGCAGGTTGCGACTAAGTTCGAGCAGCTTCATTAGTGCTTGTTCTGCCTCATCCAACAAGATTTGTTGGGCGAAGAGATCTTGACAGGTATAAGCAGTGAGAGCCAATTCAGGAAAGCAGAGTATTTCGACTCCTTTTCCTTCAGCCTTAACCATAAGGCTCTCAATTTCTTGCGTATTGAACGCAACATCTGCCACCTCTACGCGAGGAAGAGCTGCTGCGACTTTTATCAATCCGTCTATCATATCTGTGGCTTGTAGAAATCTATCTTAAATTTGAGGAAGAACAACATCAGGTGCTGACTTTTCATAATTGGGTAAAAGTCTGCATCACAAGAAAAGACGTTTGTCTCTTAATGCAGCCTAACCGCTACTGATCGATTGGTCTCCGCTTCATGGGCATACTATCAGCTATTTTCACTAAACGACGCCCTACAACCTTTTTGACATTGTTGCCCCCCAACGTACGATAAAAATAATTACCGTCAGCGGTTTGAGTCAACTCAACATCCTGTGAATCTGCACCAATCTCATTGGTAAATCGAAGTATAGCCTTGCCATTTTTAACTTCTTTCTTGACCAGCATCCACGAGCCATAGATACGACCATCCATGTAAGCATAGACGGGACCTAAAAACGACATACCAGGCACAATAAGACGCTCTTTTCCTAAGTCGACATGAATGCGGAGACCTATCTCATCGTTGTAAAATACACCTGTGAGTGTGTCACTGATAGGAACATTGGGCGTTGCCGAAGTATTGGGTGTTTGCTTCAATACTTGCTGAGCAAAGGCACTGGAAATAGTTCCTAGTAGCAGTGTAAAGAATAATACTAAACGGAACATAATCGTATATTTATAGTTACTTTGAGACAATTATTCCTCTGTTTCAGTAGGAGGAGTATCGCGGAGTATAAGTGTGGTAGCACCTAATGTGATAATTGCGCCATCTTCAACATTGACACATTCCTTTGATCCGACCAATTCGTTCATATGGAAAGTACCTGTTCCTGAAGGACCGTCACGAAGCACAAACTTCTTCGCACCATTTTTGTTTACAGAAACGGTGATATGGCAGTGAGTTTGGTCGACACTAGGGTCAACAGTTTTGAAAGCAGCATTTGCTTTCGTGCCTTTCACATGACGTCCTACACTGTTTTTCCCTAAAAAGAGAGGTATTTCTTGTCGCAGATGAAACGCATTTTCCACCACGACCAAGTGACCGATGGGCATTTGTTCTTCTTCATTTTCATCACGATCGAGGTCATGCTCGGAGTCATTAGTGGGCACTGCTTTAACCCCTACGCGAATCTTAAATTGCTTTCTGCAGGTGGGACATTCAAATACGAGTGTACGCCCTGGGGTGTAAAGCGAGTCATCGAACAAAATTGGCTCATCGCATTTCGGGCAACGAATTCGTTTCATGAGAATAATAATAGAAAAGTGCCACTCTTGAATGCTGTTGGCAATTTATACCAGCAGCACTAAAGAGGGCAAGTAATAATTCTTCGTTAATTATAGACCTTGTATGGGGGAACAACTCACAAACATAGTTCAACACTCATGAGGGGGCAATCTCCCCATTTAAGGCAAAGTTATTGGGCGTTTTCATCTTTGAGCACCCAAGTGTCAGTAAACTCAGCAGACTTCTGACGCATTTGTTTAAGTGCCTTTCGTGCTTCGTCATAGCTAACGTAACGGCCTATTACAACACGCACCATATTATGACGTTGCAACACACGAGCTTCGGTATATCCAGACTTATGCAGGTGATCTACTAGTTTTTGCGCACCACTCATTGGTACTTGACTTGCAACAACGAGTGAATATAGTGTCTGCGTAGTGTGCACGGCAGGAATGTCCTGTTTGAAGATACTGTCGGAAGTAACCTGAGATTGGCTCCTTTCGCTCCCCCCTTGCATCAACTCTTCAGCACTAATACTCTCCTCTACAGCTTGTTTCAACTGGAACTGTTGCTGATACTCCGTTTTTTGCTGAGTAGAAGCTGTGACATCTCCCAATATATGTGCAATTTGCTCAAACATTTGTGCCTCTGTGGGCTGAATGGTTGCGTGACGATTCAAAGGAGCAGCCCAAACAAAATAGAGTACAATTGCAATTGCTGCAGCCGCCACTGAGTTCAGCATAGCCTTGCTAATGTGGAGAGTATAAGTATCCTTACGAGGATGCAACGGCTTCACCTTAGCCTCCTCTTCTGCTTTTATCAGTTTTTGCAAAGGTAGTGCAGAAAGTCCAAACAGTTGGGGACTATCCACTCCTCCTTGAGTAGGTGTAAAGTCATAATCACCCGATGCTCCGAGTCGGAAAGTTCCAACATTCAACAAGGTAGCCTCTTTGCGAGTGCGAAGTGTTTCACGCAACTGATGAACACACAAACGGATATGATGAATAGCTTCATCATAAGAGATATGATTAGCTATCATGAACGACTGCGCCAACAATCCATCATCAGCCTGGAGCAAAGGATTAAACCCTACTTGGCGACTGGGCGCAACAAAAACTCCTGCCACTTCGTCGAAGTATGCAGGACTATACTGTGTAACAAATCCACCTAAGTCAGGGACTATCACACAATTATGCTCCAGAAGCAATCGGCTAATATGTAAATTGAGGTCATTCATTAGTGCAAAGTTACGCTTTCAGCCCCGAATCTCAAAGTTTTTGATGAGCTTTTTTAGGCTAAATTCATAGGTTCTCTCTAGCTTTTCTCCTACAACTTAGACTGTTTTAGTCTCAACTCTTTGAGGCTTTGGCAGATGCGTGAGAAGTGCAACCATTTATCCGTAACTTTACAACAGCAATCTCCCTAAAAAAACATTCAGTCATCAAAGAAATCACTTTTCTATAGTATCTTTGCACTCGGACACAATGGTTACAAAACAAAGAGGATAAGCCAATCGGAGCTCATTCTCCCTATACCATCTTCACAGACAAAAAGTTGGATGTTTCATAAAGGTAAAACTGCTGCGCTATTTTCGACATTCAGCTTTGATCACGTACTTCAGTACGCTCCCTTCATTTCCTATCTCAATGCTTTACATTTCATCCCTTTATAAAATACCGAAAGGAGATGCTGCAAAAACGAGTTTTGCAACACCTCCAACTAATCGCAAAAGTATATTGACTCTACATCATTAAAGTAGTCAGAAATCCTTTAGAATTCCGGATCTGTCTCCTCCCAAAAAGAAGAAGGCTCATCTAGCTCGCGAGAATAAATATGACGAGAATCATTGATTGTCTTTGTCTTATCAATAGGTATGCTAGGATTGCTACCTGCAATTAGCCCTTCAACTTGCATGGTGATTACCTCAATCGTTGGAGAAATATAGTTCTTTCGTAACATGGTCGGTGTTTTATTCATATTGCACATAAACGGAGCATTGCATTAGATTGCAAAGATAGACACTTTCTCTGAAAAGCACAAATATAGCACAACTTTCTTACCCTCTCAGTTGTTTTATTCACATAAACTTCATGTCAGCTTGACAACATAAAAACTTCAAACAACTTCCTTCTACACATTTGAACTATTTTCCACTATGCAACTCACCACTCCTCACGATATACTCTCAACTACAACACAGTTGCCCAACAACCTGCAAAAAGCAGAAATAACAACGCCATGGGGAGTTGTTTGGATAGCAGGACAGGGAGATAGACTCTCTGGATGGTGGTTTAAGAATCATCTTCACGCCCCTGCACTGCAGTTGGGATGGAAAGTAGAAATTCCCAAAGACAGATTAGTCAAGACAGACGCTACAAACAATCAAGTTTGGGAAAAAGTGCACGATGCGCCATTCGTCCTTCACACATTACAATGGTTAGACCAATATATGGACAAAGATTCTGCAGATTTACCTCCACTACATATATATGGCTCCCCTTTTATGTTTACAGTTTGGACCTCTCTACTAGACATTCCTTGGGGGAAAACTTGGACTTACACAGAATTAGCAAAAATCGTACATGCTAAATTGTCCCCTCAGCAAGACCCAACATTGCTTCAACCATCAACGCCCCGTCATAAGAGCGACTTTCCACAACTTTTCATCCGATCTGTAGCCACTGCCCTAGCACACAATCCACTATCCGTGCTACTACCCTGCCATCGTGTCATAGGAACTTCAGGTAACTTGTGTGGGTACGCAGGAGGTATCGATCGCAAAATAGCTCTATTAGCCCACGAAGGCGCTGTTTTGCTATAAACAGTCAGAAAAAAACAAAAGGTCGAGACTTAATCTCGACCTTTTTATTACAAATGAGAAGCTATGACTATTCATTGGGAAAGAGCCCAAATAGCTCAGCATCGATACGATCCGTGATTTGTCGAAATGCTTCACCATCACTCTCAAATTTGAGGGTATCGCCTTCAATAACCAACAGACGCCCTTTGTAATCTGCAATCCAACCTTCATAGAGCTCATTAAGTCCTTGAAGATAATCGATACGCATCGTCTTTTCAAAATCACGCCCACGCTTTTCGATTTGTGACACCAAATTAGGAATTGAAGAACGAATATAAATCATCAAGTCAGGAAGTTCGACAAGTGACACCATAAGATCGAAGAGATCCGTGTAATTATCAAAATCTCTATCACTCATCATTCCCATGCGATGAAGATTGGGGGCAAAGATTTTGGCATCTTCAAAGATAGTGCGGTCTTGAATAATGGCATCCTCAGTACGAGATATAGACACCACGTCCTTAAAACGCTTGTTGAGGAAATAAATTTGAAGATTAAATGACCAACGACTCATATCTTGATAGAAATCTTCAAGATAAGGATTATAGTCGACTGGTTCAAAAAGAGGTTTCCAATCGTAGTGTTTCGCCAACATCTTGGTGAGTGTGGTCTTTCCACTACCAATGTTTCCAGCTATTGCGATATGCATATTATAGACGTTATAGGTTAGATTTTAAGAGGCTGTTTTGTTTGTAATTCAGAGTAAATGTGGATAAGAGTCCCTACCTTCATCGACAATTCACATCTTAAGGTGTGCTTTATGACTTTACAGCATTGTCATCTTGAAAAAGTCCGAAAAGCTCTGCCTCAATTCGGTCGATAATATCTGCAAAATCAGTGGGATTGTGCAAGAAATCTATATCGTCAACATCAACGACTAGCACCTTTCCAGGATATTTCTCACCGACAAAATTCTCATAACGTCGGTTTAGGTTTTCCAAATAAGCAATTGGAATGCTTTGTTCAAATTGGCGTCCACGCCGACGAATATTTTCGACTAAATGTGGAACCGAGGCACGAAGATAGACCAATAGGTCAGGAGCATCAACAAGCGAAGTCATAATTTCAAATAACTCCATATAGGTGTCAAAATCGCGCTCGTCAAGATTTCCCATATCTTTATTGTTCGCAGAAAAAATATGAACTCCTTCAAAAATGCTCCGATCTTGTACTATCGTCTCTTCCGACTGGGCAATGTCTAACACTGCTTTGAAACGCTCTTTCAAGAAGAAGACTTCAAGATTGAAAGCCCATCGCTTCATGTCTTGATAAAAAAGGTCAAGATACGGATTCTCAGCCACAGTTTCGTATTTTGGCGTCCACCCATAATGTTTAGCGAGTAAGGTGGTGAGAGTGGTTTTTCCACTACCGATGTTTCCGGAAATGGCAATGTGCATACTTGTTAGATTAGACATTTAGAGAGCATACACTTCATTTCTAAAGAAATGCTCTAGTTTAAGAGGTGACACAATAATGCCTCCTATAATATTTTATTGCGAAGGAGGAGTAGTGATGGTAAAGAGTGGAGAATCGGTCTCCCCTGAAGTATTCTGGCTTGAAAGTTCAAAGGTCGCTTCAGCATTCGTAGGAGCATCATCATTCAAGACAGAGATTGCATTCACGTCTTGAGAATGTATAGAAACATCGTCCTGCTCTATCAACTCTTCCTTAGGCAAAGCAGCTTTGCGAGCATCTTGCTTCGCTCCTAATTGCACAAGACGATTGGCAGCATTAACGATGCTCTGTCCAGAAGGTGACAACAGTTTTTTGACAGAATCAAACTTCTTATGCGCCTTATTGAAATAATCTTCTACTTCATCAAATCGTTGACAAAAGAGCTGCACGCGTTGCACCATTCTATTGGCTTCTTCCACAATCTTTTGCTGATTCTCCACTTGCCGTTGATGCGTCCAAGACATCTCCAAGACCCTCAAAAGGGCATACAAGTTTTGACTACTTGTGATAAACACCCCTTGTTCGTAAGCCTCTTTCCAAAGAGTCGGTTCAGCAGCAAGTGCAAGACTCAGCGCACTCTCACTAAACATATACATCACCACAAAATCAAGGCGTTGTCGACCAGCTACCGCATTGTATTGTGCATAATTCTTGCTAGAGAGTTCTTTGACATGCGCCCGCACAGAAGCTACATGACGCTGCAAAGCTGCAGCTTGTTCCGTTTCGTCGGTGGTGTTATAATAATCTTCAAAAGCCTTGAGAGAAACTTTCGAATCAATCACTACGTCTCGTTCGTCGGGAAAATGAAGAATCACGTCAGGAATCATCTTTTTTCCCGTTTCATCATGCTTGAGAGCACGACCAGCTTCATCGCGTAAAGTGATTTGCTCTTCAAACTGCACGCCTTCTTCAAAACCCATATTTTCCAGCAAAGTGCGCAGGCGAAGTTCTCCAAAGTTACCTTGTGTCTTATTCTCTCCCGTCAAAGCCGTTGCTAGACGGTCAGCACGCTCTCCCACCAACTTAGTTTGCATGAGAGTGGCTTTAATGCTTTCATCTAGACGACGCATCGTATCTTCCTGTGACTGGTTGGTCTTTTCCACACTGTCTTTCATCTGCTGAAGACCACTACGCAAAGGTTCTAACACAGAAGACAACTGACTTTTGTTTTCCTCTGTTAATTGTTGACTACGCTCACGAAGCAAACGCTCGGTTTGCCCAGTCAATTCATGGCGAACAGTTGCCAATTGTTGCTGAAAAAGCACCTGCTGCTGCTCAGCATTTATTTGTGCATTCTTACGCACTTCTTCTAGTTGACGCTGATACATTGCATGAGTTTCTCCCATAGACCTGCGAGCTCCTACATAGCCTAACAGAAGTCCTATGATGAGAGCCACAATGACAAAGACAAAAGGAAGCATAATGCGAAGAAATGAGTGAATTGATAATAGGGAAAATAGGTTATCAGAAAGGGGATTCATGCAACGTAGTAGACGAATCTCCTCCAAAGCACTTGCAAAATTACGGAAAAACGATGAAAAACATTGGTTGCTTCTGATTTTCTTTTTAATTTAGCCAATCAAATTTCATCTTCTCCCCCTCCTGAATAGGTGGGCTTACCTCCTATTTATATAGGAACTCCTCATTACCTATGGAACAAGAATTGATTCTCATCCGCATCACAGGCGAAGATCGTCCTGGACTCACTGCTGGATTCATGGCCATTATGGCTAAATATGATGTAGATATCCTAGACATTGGTCAGGCTGACATCCACTCCACCCTCTCGCTCGGCATTCTCATTCGCACATCTTCTGCTACTTCGGGACAAGTGATGAAAGAAGCTCTTTTCAAAGCGACGGAACTCAATGTCAACGTCCGGTTCTATCCCGTCGAAGAAGACGAATACAATCATTGGGTGGCGGCTCAAGGTAAACACCGCTACATTTTGACCGTGCTAGCAAGACATCTCACCGCGCGTCAAATGGAAGCAGTGAGCCTATTGGTAGCTAATCAAGGCATGAACATTGACGGCATCCATCGTCTAACAGGACGTGTGCCATTAACGCAACCAGAAGATAAAGGTGTGCGCGCCTGCGTTGAATTTTCCCTTCGGGGCACTCCCATGAATCGTGAAGCCATGCAAGCAGAATTACTGCGTCTGTGCAGTGAGTTGGAAATGGACTGCTCTTTTCAACACGACAATATGTATCGCCGCATGCGCCGCCTCATCTGTTTCGACATGGACTCGACCTTGATTCAAGCAGAATGTATAGACGAATTGGCTGAACGTGCTGGAGTTGGAGCAGAAGTGCGTGCCATCACAGAAGCAGCCATGCGCGGAGAAATTGATTTCAAAGAAAGTTTCACCAAACGCGTCGCTTTATTGAAGGGATTGGACGCAAGAGTCATGGAAGAGATAGCCGAACAGCTCCCTCTCACTGAAGGCGTGGAACGTTTGATGTCGGTATTGAAACGCTATGGCTACAAAATAGCAGTTCTTAGCGGTGGTTTCACCTTCTTTGGCGAACACTTGGCACGACGTTTTGGCATTGACTACGTTTATGCCAACCAACTAGAGATAGACGAGAACAATCGCCTAACAGGACGCTTCGTAGGAGAAATTGTAGATGGCAGAAGGAAAGCAGAACTACTGCGTCTGATTGCTCAAGTGGAAAAAGTGGATTTGGAGCAAACCATTGCTGTTGGGGATGGAGCCAATGATCTCCCGATGCTCTCCACAGCTGGTTTAGGTATAGCATTTCACGCCAAGCCTCGCGTGGTGGCGAATGCTCGTCAAAGCATTAACACAGTGGGGCTCGATGGAGTACTCTACTTTTTGGGATTCAAAGATTCTTATCTACAGGAATAAACTAGGTTATCTTACAAAGATGAGTTATTAGAGAATTCTGCATAAACTCTATGTATAATTTTCGTTCAAGCTCCTCTACTGAAAAATAGCACAAAAGCAGAAGCAAACTCAAAAGGCGCTTCTGCTTTTGCTTTCATACTGAGGTTTACCTCTTGGAAAAACGTCATTTTAGAAAGAAAAACGACAACAAAGTCAAATTTCTCCACAAAACATTTGGCACTTTCGAGAAAACATCGTACTTTTGCACTCGCAATCGAGAAGCAAGAAAACTTGCAAAATCGAAGACGCACTTTAAGTTCAGCCTACCCCCTTAGAGCTGACCTAAACAAAAAGATGCGTTGCATGAATGGAGAGGTGGCGGAATTGGTAGACGCGCTACTTTGAGGGGGTAGTGTTCACAAGACGTATGGGTTCAAGTCCCATCAACCGCACCCTCTGAAACTCTACCGTCGTGGG
>JABZGM010000068.1 GCA_015259235.1 Alloprevotella sp.
GAGGATGGCTTCCACTTCTTCGAGCGAGAGCACAGCAGGCAAGTGTTTGGGGATGCGCGGACTCTCCAACAACTCCGTGGGATCTTGTGCCAAGTGGCCATCGAGTTGGAGAAAGCGATAAAAGGAGCGTACGCCACTGAGCATTCGCGCCATGGAACGCGCAGCGACACCCAAGGCAAAGAGATGTTGGGTGTATTCGTGCAGAAGGGGCAAGCGCACTTCAAGGACAGGTGTGTTCACCTCAGTGAGAAATTCCAAGAAACGCTCCACATCGCGCTGATAAGCCATGCGTGTGTTTTCCGAAAGTCCTTGCTCGAGCAACAAGAAGAGGCGATATTTCTCCAGCAAAGCCGAAGTGTCGGCAACTTGGGGTTTAGAAAGTTCGGACGAAGAGTCGTTCATAAAGCTGATTATCAAAAGTTTTATCGCGCGCGTTTTGAGAATCACCTGCGATTTCGTAATTTTGCAGACAAATATACGACAATTTCTCCACATCGCTCCGTTGTGATGCACTTTTGTGCCAGCGCATACTAGGTAGAAAGTGCGTGGGATGAGAGCGAAGAAACGCATGATAGTATGAAAATACTTGTAGTCAACGGACCTAACCTCAATTTTCTCGGTCGCAGAGAACCCACCATCTATGGCGCGCAAACGCTCGATGACATCATCCGTGGATTGCAACAGCAGTTTGCTGGAAGCGTGGAGATTGCCGCTTTCCAATCGAACCACGAAGGTGCCCTCATCGATGCCCTCCAACAAGCAGCGATCGAGGGTGATGTGGCAGGTGTGGTGCTTAACGCTGGTGCCTACACCCACACTTCTGTGGCGTTGCGCGATGCCATCAGTAGCATAGCTCCGCTGCCTGTGGTGGAAGTGCACCTGAGCAATGTGCATGCCCGCGAGGCTTTTCGCCACACTTCGCTCATCAGTGCCGTGTGCCAAGGCGTCATCGCAGGGTTTGGTGCCGATAGCTACCGCCTTGCCGTGGAAGCCCTTGTGCAGCAATGCTCGAAAGCTGGGAAATAAGCTCAGCAGCAAAAGCGGTTTGCGCCCATCCTCTTCGATATCACTCCACAACAGCCGCCAAGCACAGCGACATCTTCCCCTCGTGGGGCATCTTTCTCCATCCTATTTGAACACAATCTCTCCAACATAGACATAACTCATGAAGAAACTCCTGATAGAAACATACGGCTGCCAGATGAACGTGGCTGACTCTGAAGTGGTGGCTAGCGTGATGCGCATGGCAGGCTACGAACCCTGCGAAGACATCGACCAAGCTGACGCTGTGTTTCTCAACACCTGCTCAGTACGCGATAATGCCGAGCAGAAGATTATCCACCGTTTGCAAGCCCTCCACGCTCTGCGCAAGAAGGGACGCCGCCTCATCCTCGGAGTTCTCGGTTGCATGGCAGAGCGTGTGAAAGACGATTTGCTCGAGAAACACCATGCCGACATTGTGGCAGGACCCGATGCCTATCTCTCTTTGCCCGACCTCATTGCGCAAGCCGAGGTGGGACAAAAAGCCATCAACATTGATCTCTCGCTCACGGAGACTTATGGCGACATCATGCCCGAACGCTTCTGCGGATCGAAGATTTCTGGTTTTGTGAGCATCACCCGTGGTTGCAACAACTTCTGCCACTTCTGCATCGTGCCTTACACCCGTGGTCGCGAGCGTAGCCGAAATGTGCAAAGCATCATCAACGAGTGCTTGGACTTGCAAAAACGTGGTTTCAAAGAAGTGACCCTTTTGGGACAAAATGTCAATTCCTACAAAGCGAAGCGCGATGCTTCGGGCGACACCGAACGTCCCAACAGCGAACTGGAGGAATTTGAAGCACAAACGCGCGACAAAGCCATTGCCACAAAGGGCATAAAGTCTACGGAAGCTGAAGCGGACTACAACAAGGACTACGTGTTCTTCCCCGAACTTCTGCGCACTGTGGCGCGTGCGGTGCCCGATATGCGCATCCGCTTCTCCACACCCCACCCCAAAGACATGAGCGATGCCACGCTTCGTGTGATTGCCGAAGAGCCCAATGTGTGTCGCCACATCCACCTTCCCGTGCAAAGTGGTAGCGATGTCATTTTGAAGAAGATGAATCGCAAATATAATCGCGAGTGGTACATGAACCGCGTGAAAGCCATCCACGAAATCATCGAAGACTGCGCCATCTCCACCGACATCTTTGCTGGATATTGCGGAGAAACGGAGGAAGACCACCAACTCAGCCTCTCGCTCATGCGTGAAGTGGGCTACGACTCTTCCTTTATGTTCAAATATTCTGAACGTCCAGGCACTTATGCCTTCCGCAATCTCGACGATGATATCCCCGAAGAGACCAAGATTCGCCGTCTCAATGAGATGATTGAGCTTCAAAATGAACTTTCGCTCAAAGCCAACGAGGCTTGGGTGGGACGCGAAGCCGACATTCTCCTTGAAGGGGTGAGCAAGCGCAGTCGCGAAGAACTCTTTGGCCGCACCGAACAAAACAAGGTGGTCATCATCCCTCGCGCCAATCACCGCATTGGACAGACTGTGCGTGTGCGCATCTTGGCTGCTTCGAGCGCGACCCTCAAAGGCGAAGTGGTGGAAAGCCCCGAACAAGCCTAACTAGAATAACTAGAAAGACTAGAACAACTAGAACTTCTAGAATAACTAGCCCTCAATACAACGAAAATCGCTGGACAATCCGTCATGGATCATCCAGCGATTTTTTCGTTTGCAAGTCGTTTTGGGGAGAAAGTACTGTCCTCCTTAGTGCAATTCTAGGAGTTCGCGCACGATGGGTAGCACCACACGGCTCAGCACCTTGTCGTTCAAGGAGTGTTCACCATCGAACACCACAAAATGCTCCTTGCCATAGAGTTTTACAAAATCCTTTTGGTGGTTCACTCGTTTATCTTTATCGCCAAAGAGTCCCCACACCATTTGCTTATCTTCGGCAGTGATGCCCTTGCCCGTGTTCTTTTCGATGGCTTTAAACTCAGCCACCATCTCCTTGTCTACCTTGAAATCCTTAGCCCCGTCGGCACGCTTGTTGTAAAACTCGCGACGTCCCATGCCACCAAATGTCAATAGGCGCGACATCGACCAAGCCGGATTGATGAGCACACGCGGAATGCCGTGCAGTTGCTCGCCAAAGAGTCCACCCATCGACGAGGTCACCACCACATCGGGGCGTTCGTCTTCGATGAGTTGTGCGATGAGTGCCATTGCCTCTTGCGGCATCACAGGCAGGTCGGGAGCAATCACCGACACTCCATCGGCATAAAGTAGTTGGCGCAGCGTCATCACCGTGCCAGAATGGCCGCTTGAAGCGAAACCATGCAAGAAAAGTATCTTTTTCATTGGGAAAAATGCAAGAGAATAAAGCGTCCAGCGCGGCAAGATGTCCCACACCACTGACAGTTACCCAAACATTTAGGGACAACTGCTGCAGAGGGCTTTCATCTGCCATCAGACAAACATAGCAATCGACAGATAGATGGAAGTTTATTCCACCTCAATCGTAGAAGTTCCGCCCGCACCTTGTTTCACCACCTTGATTTGTGGAGCAATCTGTGCGCGAATCTGTTCGGTGTGGCTCACCACTCCCACTTTGCGTCCTTGGCTGTCTTCGAGTGCAGCAAGCGCATCGAGCACCAATCCAAGGGAAGCCTCATCTAAATGTCCAAAACCTTCGTCGATAAACAAACTACCGATGTTCAAAGTTGTGCTGGAGAGTGAAGCCAATCCTAAGGCAAGTGCCAAAGAAACTATGAAAGTTTCGCCTCCCGAAAGGGAATTGACATAGCGACGCTCATCGAGCATATCATGATCCACCACTTCGAGCGTGAGTGAACCAGGGAACACATTCAAATCATATCGAGGGGTGAGGCGATGGAGATGGAAGTTGGCGTGTTGCACGAGGAGAGAGAAGGTGTAGCTCTGCGCCATATCACGGAACTTTTTGCCTTCGCTCGAGCCAAACACAGCGTTAAGACGCGCCCATTCTTCGGCATTCTCTTTCGCCAGTGCCACTTTTTTGCTCTGCGCTTCCGACTCCTTAATGCTATCTTCGTGTCGGCGCAATCGGTGCTTCACCTCATCTTGTTCCCTTTGCTTTTGGCGATGTTCCGCCTCCAAGAGTGGCAAACTTTCCGTCAAGGCTTCAGGCTGTTCGGCTTCGGCATCCGAAGGGCGGTTGGCTTGACCTTGCCAGTTGGTATAGGCTTCGAGTGCCTGCTGCTTCTTTTGTTCGGTGAGGAGATGACGGTTTTTGCAAGCCTCAATCTCCTGTCGCAGTGCTTGCCAGTCGCGAGGGTCTTGGAATATCCGTGCCAGTTCTTGTTGCTGCAAAGGCTCATTTTCGCGGTTGAAACGCGTGATTTCCATATCAAGCTCCGTACGACGCTGACGCAAATCGACATCCGCACTCAGGCGACTTTGTGCCAAACTCTGTTGCTGTCCGATAGACTGCTGCAACTGAGCTTTGAGGGTGTTGCTGTTTTGTTGGAGTTGTTGACATTGCGCAGTGGCTTCGTCAATGTTGCGTTGCAATTTTTCTGCCGAACTTTGCGGTGTGTCCTGTCCAAACATTCGCACAATTTCTTCACGATGTTCCGCCAGTTGTTCGCGCAGTTGGCTACACTTGCTGCGGCAATCGTTGGTCAGTTGCATTTGCTTTTGAGCTGTTTCCTTCAATGTAGCAATGCGCTGGCGCAACATTTCCAAGTCAGTGGTGTTGGTTGTAATTTTTTCGTTAAGCTGACGCCATTCATCGTAGAGTTCGCTCAGTCGCTTTAGGTAGCCTTCGATAGCATTTTCTTCGCGCCATCCCGACAGAGTGAGCAAATCGCCAAGTGAACCATACAACGTTTCGATGTCCGTATTGCTTTTCATCATCAACTGATGAATGCGATGACCATTTTGGGTGCACACTTGAAGTTTGGTTTCTAAATCCATCTTCTTTTGCGACGACGCACTCAGAGATTCTTCGAGCTTTGTCAGCTTTTCGTTCACCTCATTCAGCGCTTTAGTGTGGAAACGACAAGAAGCCAAATCTTTTTCGCTTTGTTGCATCTGTCGCTTCACAGCATCGAGGAGCATCTCGATAGTCGTTTTGCGCGCACCTCGGTTCACTTCAGCCGAACAGTCCACAAAGGAGGTGTCGAGGTCAGCAAACTTCTTCCAATTCTCCACAGAACTGCTCTGCTCTTGCTCTAGACTCTCCAGCAACTGCTTCTTGCTATTTTGTTTCGACATCTGATCGCGTCTTTCTTCTTTGAGCTGCGCGAGCAAATTTCTTTGTGCCTTGTAGTTATTCTCGGCATCTAGATAGTCCTTTTTGAGTTGTTGTTGGCGTTCGCCCGACACCTGTTCCACCTCTGTGTGATAGGGATGGTGCGCACTTCCGCACACTGGGCAGGGCATGCCTTCTTTGAGCAGTTCACGGAGCTTTTCCACATCCTGCACCTGCGCCAACACAAAGGCATCTTTCAGTTCTTCAAAGCGATTGAAACGCGATTGTTCCTCTTTTTCAGCCGCGAGGATTTCTGTTTCTTTCAGCTCGATTTGTCGCTTCCATCGCTGTTGATTCGCACGAAGCAGCGACATTTTTTCGTAACGATCGGTGATAGTTTGCCACGCTATTCTGGCTTCTTCCAACAGCATTTTACGTTGAATGTCGCGATTGTAGGACTCGTTGAGTTCCGCCTCCGAAATGTGCGCTATCGACTGCTGATGTCCCAAACGACTGGCACGCAGACTCGACAATTCATCTTCCTGTTCGCGCACCGTGGTTTTCACCTTATTCAACTGCTCCGTAAGGTTTTGTATCGTCTGATTCTCTTGTTGATACTCCTGCTCCCACTTCTCATAGTTATGTTTTTCTGCAACATATTGCTTGAGCTTCTCAATAATCGTCTGATAATTGTCAAACATTGAGCGGTGAACGTCCAATGCCTGACGACGCAAATTGTCTTTTTCCAGATTTTCTTTCAGACGATTTTCTTCGTGCAAACGAGTGGTCAAATCCACATTGGTTTGATCCTGAGCCAACACTGCCTCATCTTTTGCCTTTTCGGCATCGATTTGTTGCTTTTCGAGCGAAGAAATGAGCCCCTGCAAACCATATCCACGATCGATGTCGGGACGGCGCAAGCGCAAAGTCTCTTGAGCTGCCAATTTGCGCTCATCAGCTTGTTGCAAATCTTGTTCGGCTTGCTTGCTCTGCGCTTCTTCTTGAGTGATTTTTAGTGCAATTCGACTCTCTTCATCTTTGATTTTATCGATTTGGTTGGTCAGCTCATTGATTTGTTCATAAGCCGTGTGGAAGGGCAACACAGCATCATAGCGAGCCAAAGCCTTCTCTTGCTCACGCATGAGCAGATAGGCGCTATTGGCTGCCACATTTAACTTCATTGCTGCGTCGTATTGCGCTTTCAACTCCTCGTTCTTCTCATGCCACTGCAAGAAATGAGTGGTGCGCGCTTTGCGTTGCTCCAAATCGAGGAGGACACTCGCCAACTGTTGTTCGCGATGTTGCAATTCCACCACATCTTCCTCTGCCAAACGACCTTGCGACAAACCTTCATATTTGGCTTCTTCACTGCGCACTTCTGCCTCAGCCTCTTTGCTCATCTCGTAAATTTTCTTCGAGATGCTGCCATAGATGTCGGTTCCGGTGAGTTTTTCGAGCAACACACTCTTTTCGGCAGATTGTGCTTTGAGGAAACTAGCGAAACTTCCTTGCGCCAAAATCACAGTGCGTGAGAATTGTTGGTAATCCAATCCTATCACACGCTCCACTGCCTCTTGCGTGTTTTTCTTGCCCGAAGCGATGCGCGTCACCTTCCCCTTGGGCGAAATCTCGTCCAAGTAGCGTTCCACCTCTCGGAAGGTCTCGTTGCGTGTCATGCTCACTTCCCAACCAGCTTCGTAAGTGCCGCCATTGGGCATGGAAAATCTCACACGTGCATAGCCACTTTGTGCTCCACGACGCAAATAAAAACGCGTGTCTTTGAGCGTTTTTACATTGTTTTTCAGCACATAGTCCTTCTGCTCTTTCGACACCTTGTCCACTTTTTCGTCCAAACGTGGTGTTTCGTCGTAGAGTGCCAAACAAATGGCGTCGAGCAAGCTACTTTTGCCAGCTCCAGTGTCGCCCGTGATGGCAAAAAGCCCCGCCGAACGCAGCGGTTCGGCAGTGAAATCTATGAAGTGTTCCCCTTCGAGAGAGGTGATGTTGCAAATGCTAATGGAATCTATCGTCATGTCGCCTATGAAATGTAGGATGCGAGGAGAAATATAAGGGAGGGAGCCTCTGGGCAAAGCCCGTGAATACTAAGCCTCTTGGAGCGCTTGTTGTGCCATTTGGAAGCGTTGCACCAAGGCTTCCGACATCTCGTTGCCAAACTGCGATTGGTAGCAGCGCTGTGCCAACTCTAAGGGGCTTATTTGCTCTAATTGTGTCTCGAGCGAAGGCAAAGTTTCTGTGGTTTGTGGTTCACGTTTTGCTGTTTCCGTGGTGACACGGCAGAAACGCACCGCTTTGTCTTCCAAGAGTTTGGCTATCTTGGCACGCAATTCGGGTTCGGGTTGTGAGAGTTGCACATGAAGTTCCAGATAGGGCCAAGTTTCGCGAGGGGTTGTACCATCATCTTTGGGCAAATCTGCCAAGAGCGACAGGAGTTTTTCGGGCGAAGCATAACCATATTTCGGCAGGGTGAGCAAATCGCACAAGGGGGTGTAGTCAATAGCACGCACCTCAGCGCGTCCACGCTCATCCACTTCCACCAGCATCACACTGCGCTTATAGTCCACCTCCGAGAAGGAGAGGGCTATCGGGCTACCCGAATAGCGCACCGTCTCAAGGTCTGCCACTTCCTGCGCCTTGTGGATGTGTCCCAGTGCCGTGTAGGCATAGCGTTTGCCCAAATCGCCCACCTCGACACAGTCTTGACCGCCCACCACCAAACGCTCGCTGTGCTCCTGCTCATTGACAAAAGCACCCACAGCATAAAAGTGAGCTGCCAGCACCACGGGAAGTTTTTTAAACTCACTCGCTTTGTGACATTTGTCCATCTGCTGCAAATGATATTTGATGCCGCCTTCCACACTCAAATTGTGGGGATAGTCCATCGAGCGCAAGAAAGGCAGAGCATAGCACACCACAGCTGCCTCCGAAGTGTGGCGAGGAGAAAGGGGAAGAATGTTGCGTTCAAAATCGATGTTTTCGCCCTTTCGCTGCACAGTGCCGCGCACATAGATGTTGTGCAGACGCAGCAACTCTTCGGCAGCTTCGATGCGCGCTCCAGAATCGTGGTTGCCCGCTATCACCACCACCTGCATTCCTTCATTTTCCTGCGTGCACTGGTTGAGAAAATCAAAAAACAAACGTTGCACCTCCACACTGGGGTTAGGCGAATCGAAGATGTCGCCACTGATGATGAGGGCATCGGGCTCTTCGTGCTTCAGCGTTTGGAGCAACCATTGGAAGAAATGGCGATGCTCAGCCACACGACTGTGTTGATGAAAGACGTTGCCCAAATGAAGGTCGGCGGTATGGATGATTTTCATTGTAATCTTTGCGCGTGAAATAGATGAGATGGAGTATATACAGTATTGCGAAATTACGATTTTCTTGTCGCATAACCAATGTTTTTCGACAAAACCTCTCTGCGAAAAACTTCAAAAGGACTGCAAAAAGAATCCGACTCGTTGTCGCCCAAAACAATAGCTTGTTTCTTTGCAAAAAACTCGTCACTTATCATTAAACTATCCATCTGCTTCATCAAACGAATACAACTTTACAAAGTCTAATTAATCAAATGATTATGAAACCAATTCATAGGTTTGCTAAATATATTTTCGTATCTTTGCCCATAAAAAGAAAAACCTTTTTCAGATGGCTAATAGAAATTTGAAAGAAGCGAAAGCCGCCAAAAACGATGAGTTTTACACACAATATCACGACATTGAAGCGGAAATGAATGCTTATCTCGAATACAATCCCAACGTGTTTCGAGGTAAAACCATTTTGTTACCTTGTGATGACCCTGAGTGGAGCAATTTCACGCGTTTTTTTGTGGCAAAGTTTGAAGAGTTGGGCATCAAGAAACTTATTAGCACGAGTTTTGCTCAAGAGAGCAAGAACTATAAAAGCGATTGGCAACCCACACTTTTTGAAAGCGAAGACCCACGTTTTAGTGCCGAAAAGACAGCCATCTGTGGCAAGATATTCACCTTGACGGGCGACACGAACAAAAATGGTCGCATCGACATAGACGACCTAGAATGGGACTATCTCGAAGGTACAGGCGATTTTCGCAGTCCCGAAGTGACCGCCTTACGCAATGAAGCCGACATCATCATCACCAATCCCCCTTTTTCTCTCTTTCGCGAATTTCTCGCTTGGATAGTGGAAGGCAACAAACAATTTGCCATTATAGGGAATATGAATGCTATTACCTACAAAGAGGTTTTTCCACTCATCAAAGAGAATAAGATGTGGCTGGGGGCGACAGGTAATGGTAAAGATATGGTTTTCGGTGTTCCCGAAGGAGCAAAAATAGATGAAAAGGACAAACAAAAAGCTGCTCGGTTAGGCTATATTGGAAATTATACAAGATTAGGTAATTCATGTTGGTATTCAAACATAGAACACGGTCGTCGTCACCAGCCATTGGTTTTAATGACAATGGAAGACAACTTGCGATACAATAAAAAGATGAAGAATAAAGAGGGATACGATCACTATGACAACTACGATGCCATAGAAGTGCCTTACACTGATGCTATTCCCTCCGACTACGAAGGAGTTATGGGAGTT
>JABZGM010000069.1:0-256 GCA_015259235.1 Alloprevotella sp.
TAATCTCCATGAGAGAAAGTCCCATTCCGTCAAATTCTATGCAGGCTTCTGCTGTAGCTTTGATGACTTGCTGGGGAAGAATAGAGGGACCAGCACCAAAATTGTACTTTTTCATGATTGTATAGGATTGAAATGTTCGAGAGGTCGGCAAAAGTCGACAAGAAAGAAACGACAAACTACCTAGCTATTTTGCAAAGTCGAGTTGTCACACCACGAAATTACACATTTCGTTCGATACTCACAAGAGAAAGCACAA
>JABZGM010000069.1:266-9813 GCA_015259235.1 Alloprevotella sp.
GGGCATTTGCTGCTGTTGGAAAGGTTGTTGCGCTTCTGCAGGTGCGGTTTCGCTGGCAAGCTGTGAGGCTTCTACGTCTACCAAGTCGCCTTGAGCATCAAACTCTTGTTTGCTTTCGCTCATTTCTCCGCGAGCGTCATGCTCTACTACGGCTTCTTGCAACTCGGGGGGCACTTCTGCACCGGCGATGTGTGCGCGCATCAAAGTAGATACGGACGAATTATTGATGTCGTTCACCATATCGTCAAAGAGCTTCACACTTTCAATCTTGAACACCACGAGGGGATCCTTCTGCTCATAGGATACGTTACGCACAGAGTGCTTGAGTTCGTCGAGCATACGGAGGTTTTCCTTCCAAGAATCGTCGATATTGTGGAGAAGGATGAGTTTTTCGAACTCACGCACCACACTCTTCGCTTCTGTCTCGTAGGCTTCCTTGAGATCTACGCGAACATTGTAGACCAAACGACCATCACTGATAGGAATCAAGATATTGTCGTACATGTCTGACTGAGTTTCGTAGATTTGCTTGATAACAGGGAACGCTACAGCACGCAGAGTCTCAGTCTTACGATTGAAGGTGCTGATAGCAGCTTCAAAGGCGCGTTCATAGAGATCGTCGCGCTTAGCACGATTGAGTTCATCTTCGGTGAAAGGAACTTCCATAGCGAAGAGTTCGATGAAGCGATCTTTGCAGCCTTCGTAATCGTTATTCTGGATGGTGTCCACGACACGGTCCCAAATCATATTGGAGATGTCCATGCCAATGCGCTCTCCCATCAAAGCGTGACGACGCTTTTCGTAGATCACCGTACGCTGTTTGTTCATCACGTCGTCGTATTCGAGGAGGTGCTTACGCGTACCGAAGCTGTTTTCTTCGACTTTCTTCTGGGCGCGCTCGATGCTCTTGCTGATCATCTTGGCTTCGATCATCTCGCCATCCTTAAATCCGAGGCGGTCCATCACAGCTGCGATGCGCTCTGACGCGAAGAGACGCATAAGTTTATCTTCGAGAGACACGTAGAAGACAGAGCTACCCACGTCACCTTGACGACCCGCACGACCACGCAACTGACGGTCTACGCGGCGGCTATCGTGACGCTCCGTACCAATGATTGCCAAACCACCAGCTGCACGGACTTCATCAGAGAGTTTAATGTCGGTACCACGACCAGCCATGTTGGTGGCAATGGTAACTGCACCGAGGAGACGTTCTTCTTCATGCTTGTTGCCATCTTCGTCGGTAATCGTCACCTTGCCTAAGGTGCTTTGACCAGCAAGGGCAACGATGTCTGCTTCCTTCTGGTGGAGCTTGGCATTGAGCACTTGGTGTGGGATGCGACGAAGATTGAGCAGACGGCTGAGCAGTTCGGAGATTTCCACAGAACTTGTGCCGACCAGCACAGGACGTCCGGCATTGCGCATCTTTTCTACCTCATCAATCACCGCAGTGTACTTTTCGCGTTGCGTTTTGTACACACGGTCGTTCATATCGTTGCGCTGGATAGGACGGTTGGTTGGGATTTCTACAACATCGAGTTTGTAGATATTCCAGAACTCACCAGCTTCTGTGATGGCCGTACCCGTCATACCTGCCAATTTGTGGTACATACGGAAGTAGTTTTGCAGCGTAATCGTAGCGAAAGTCTGCGTAGCAGCTTCTACACGCACGTGCTCTTTAGCCTCAACAGCTTGGTGAAGTCCATCGCTCCAACGGCGACCTTCCATGATACGACCTGTAGATTCGTCGACAATCTTCACTTGACCATCTTGGATCACGTAGTCGTCATTGAGGGTGAACATCGCATAAGCCTTCAACAGTTGTTGGAGAGTATGCACACGGTCGCTCTTGATGGCATAGTCTGCCATGAGTTCATCCTTCTTGGCTATGCGCTCTTCATCGGGCAAATGTTGTGCTTCGAGCTCAGAAAGTTGTGACGTGATGTCGGGCAATACAAAGAGTTGATCGTTTTGCACGGCTTCAGCCAACCAAGCTGTACCCTTGTCGGTGAGATCACAAGAGCGTTGCTTTTCGTCTACTACGAAATAAAGGGGTTCAACCGCTTCGGGCATGCGGCGGTTGTTGTTCTCCATGTAGATTTCTTCCGTCTTGAGCATACCAGCTTTCACACCAGGCTCGGAGAGGAACTTGATGAGGGGACCATTCTTAGGCAATGCCTTGTGCGAACGATAGAGGGCGAGATTACCCATTTCGCGATCTTCTTTGTTGTCGCTCTTGAGCAAACGCTTTGCTTCTGTGAGATATTCAGTAGCCAACTTCTTCTGTACAGCCACCAAACGCTCTACAAGGGGTTGGTATTCTTCGTACATTTGGTCTTCACCACGCTCCACTGGACCAGAGATGATGAGCGGTGTACGCGCATCGTCGATGAGCACGGAGTCAACCTCGTCGACAATCGCATAATAGTGCTTACGTTGTACGAGATCTGAGGGACTCATCGCCATGTTGTCACGAAGATAGTCGAAACCAAACTCATTGTTTGTACCGAAAGTGATGTCGCTGTTGTATGCACGACGACGCGCTTCGCTGTTGGGTTGGTGTTTGTCGATGCAATCTACGCTCAAACCATGGAATTGGTAGAGGGGTCCCATCCATTCGGAGTCACGTTTTGCGAGGTAGTCATTGACAGTCACCACGTGCACACCGCGACCTGAGAGCGCGCGAAGGAACACGGGGCAAGTTGCCACCAAGGTTTTACCCTCACCCGTAGCCATCTCGGCAATCTTACCTTGGGTGAGCACAACGCCACCAAAGAGTTGCACATCATAGTGCACCATCGCCCACTTGAGATCGTTACCACCGGCAAGCCAGTGATTGTGGTAAATCGCTTTCGTACCGTCCTCAGAAAGTTCCACGAAATCTCGAGTTACTGCCAATTCACGGTCGAAGTCGTTGGCTGTAACCTCAATAGTTTCGTTGGCAGCAAATCGACGAGCAGTTTCTTTGACGATGGCAAAAGCCTCGGGAAGTGCCTCTTCGAGGGCTACATCCATGCGTTCGAGCACTTCTTTCTCGAGTTTATCGATTTTGGTGAAGAGCACTTCACGATCTTCGATGGGAGTGTCTTCAATTTTAGCGCGAATCTCTGCGATTTCTGCGTTAAGGTCGTCGCCTGAACTTTGGATATTACGCTTGAGTTCTTGGGTCTTTGCACGCAACTCGTCGTTGCTGAGTGCTTCGATGGTAGGCGAAACTGCCTTGATTTTCTCCACCCACGGTTGAATTTCTTTCATATCGCGGGTAGCCTTACTACCAAAAATCTTGGAGAGGAGTTTATTAAGATCCATAAATGGGTATATTTTCGTTGTAAATGATGGTGAAAAGTGTGGATATGTAGTCTGTTCCTGGCTACCCCACCTTGTTGTATTTGAGAAAACACCTGCATGCTCTCAATAATGCTGCGCAATTTGTGATAGACTAAAACATCTAGAATAGAAATTTTCTATCCGCATTATAACAGCGGTGCACGCGTGCAAGCATTGGGAGCGCGGATGCGAAGTGCTTTTGACAGCGTGGGAGCAATGCAATCCACCGTAACGGGTGTAGTAATCAATTCCGGTTTCACCCCCGTGCCATAGAGAATGATGGGGAAAGCCACATAAGCCTCGCGCATCATCTTTGACTCTTGCGTGTCGGCATTGACATATCTCCAACCGGGCATCACTTGAATCGTCACATCGCCCGATCGTTGTTGGTTAAATCCTCCGCGGATGCGCGAGATACCAGGGGTCCACGCGCCTTGCATCAGGCGATGGGCAGTATAGACATCTTTAACGCCAGCAAGTTGAATCAAGAAATCTTGCACGCGCGCTTGAAATTCCGACACATTGATTTGTCGATTCTCAAGCAAACGGTGGTTGAAATAGATTTCTGTGCCGTAAGTGGCTTCTATATAATTACCTTGTCCATAGACTGCCACAAGATACATGCCGAGCAAACTCACGGTACGTCGCATGTCAAATGTCCCTGTGGGAATGCGGTATTTGGAGAGATCTGCCGTTTCTTCTTCGGTGTATCCCGTAGAAGTGAGCGTAAAGAGCACGCGACCGGCACCAGCTTTGGCTTCGGCAGCACGAATAATTTCAGCTACGGCACGATCTAGTCGTGCATAAGTGTCTTGGAGTTCTAAAGTTCCCTCCGATACGGGGCGATTTTTATAAGTGCCCGCGTAGAGTGCTACGGAGAGATAGTCTGTAGTCGCATCTGCTCCTAAGTGTGTACCAATGAGTGCAGCGGAAGTCATGGCTGCCACCTCGTCATTCACCAAAGCAGAGGTTTTGAACTCTGTGAAGCGGTTGCTGCCCTTAAAGCGATGCACAAAAGGTTTACGCGCATCTTCTGTGACGAAGTAGGAGAACTTGCCCACTCGGTCGTTGGCAGGTTGCCAACTCTCGTTTTGCAACCGCAAATCTATATTATAATAGGTGTTGCGATGGTCAGCCCACGCGGGGAAATGTCCGTAATAAGATGAAGAAACCCAGTTGCCCGTGTTGTTATCCATCCACACCACTTGGTCAGCTGCATGGCCTGCGGAGAGTATTGCCACATCGGCTTCGGGAGCAATGGATACCACCTGCGCTTTTCCGCGTGTTGCCACCTTGAGTTCATCGCCAATCGTGCTCACATTCAACCAACGGGGGGAGAATTGCTCCACCGTTCCCAGTCCTTTTACTTGTCGATCTTCTACGCAAAGCATGGGACGGAGTGTCTCGCGATTGAGCCAACGCCAGGACACGATGCCATGGTCGGCAGCTGTAGTGCCAGTGGCTAGTGTGGCAGCTGCCGAGGCACGATCGGGACGTGCCAAGGGATATTCGGCTTGCTCATACAAGCGTCCTTGTCGCATGAGGCGTTGCAGCCCATCTTCTCCGTAAAGTGGAGAGAATGCTTCGAGATAATCAGACCGCAGTTGGTCTACCAAGATATTTACCACCAATCGCGGCACAACATTCTTGTCGCCTTCCCACGACAACTCAGCCCCCTTAGCCTCAACAGCAGCTAAGATGGTCATCGCAGTGATGAAAGAAAGAATGAAATTATGCTTGCGCATGGTAAATATTGAATCTATTTTTCTGTAAAACAGGGATAATACTCCCTTTTTATCTTAAACTATGAGCCACACGATGGCGAGCATGGTGTGCAATATCGCAAGAAGTATATGCAATCATTGCAGAGCGCACCAAGAGAATGAGAGCAATGGGCACAGTAGCCAAGGGAAATTGTTGGATACCCAAGAAATACACGACAAAATAGCCCAAGACTCCTACTATTGCTAGGACAGCCATTACCTTACGGAAGGCTACTGCACGAGGCAAATAGAGCGAGAGAAGAAACAATAACATGAGGGGATTGAAAATCACATACAGATAGTTCGTCCCCACTGCTGGATGCTCCGACCAACCGATCATGATGGTCAGCAATATTCCTACCACACTCAGTCCTACTAATAGCACGGTGTCGAAACTAAGTGACCAGATGCGCCAAGCGCGCTGCGTCACAGGAGAATCTTTTCTCGCACGCCATTGTCCAAAGGTCAGCAACAGAGAGAAAGCAAACAATATGCCAAAGACAACCATCGGAGTGAGCGGAGTGGCTTTTTGCTGGGGCGAAGTCACCATCGGCAAGAGCGGTGCTTTTGACAAGACAAGTGGGCGTAATTGTCCATCACGTCCACGAATTTGCGCTGCATCAAAAATGCGCAGTGCATAAGTGGGCAAGAAATTATAGCGTAATTGCTCTTCGGCATTAAACTTACGATCCACTTCTGGACCTATCAAAAGGTCTTGTCCGAACTGATACCACGGACTGGATTTCGTAAATTCATGAATCATATCGCGCTGGGTCATCACCGACTTGTCGCGCTTCAAATTTGGAAAAACCAGCGTTTCGCCATGGGCTTTCAGCGCTGCCTTAATGGCATCTATCGCACGCGTGGTGCAGTTGTCATAAAGAAAATTATAACGATAAATCCAATCTGGGTGATCAGCCACTAAGGTGTCCGTACCATTGAGACCTTGCACGGGGAAAGTGCGGCGTTCATACTTATGCTGCTCAAAGATTTGATTTTGCAAACGCGCCACATACACCACTTCAGCAGGAGTAAGGTTCAGATATTGCTCGGTCACTGGCATTTGCTCATTGGCGAACTCGTAGCCAAACAACGCCAAACTCTCGCGCGATACGGAATAGTCTGTCAATCCAAGCATGAAATCGAGGATAAAGCCCGACTTGCTCAAGCTAAAAAGTCCGTAGTTATAGGCATAGTCGGGTGTGCCATTGGCACCACGCACGCGAAGTGCCGTATGTCCATACAAACGATAAAGACTTGTTCCAGGAGCACAGGTGAGCAAGCTCACTCGCGCACTGTCGTTGGCAGCAGACATCGTAGACACATCTACAAAACTTTGAGCCCTCACCGCTAGCGGCAAGAGCACCAAAACAAGAAGTATGTGCAGTATTTTCTTCATCATTGCACAGTTATTGACGAGCAAATTTACAGAAAAATGAGCAGGAAACAAAATTTCGCCTTATTTTTCTATATCTCAAAACCAAAGATGCCTTTTTTGCACTTCGATTTTGAAAGTACAAACAAAGCCATTTGCGGTGTTGAAAACACGCGTTTCAACACCGCAAATTGTCGTATGTTATTTCAATGTTTAGCGACTTAAGAACCAAGCATTGAAGGCTGCGCCAATGGCAAATTCTTTTTCTGAACGGAAAGCGCCACCAGCAATGGTGCGATGTGTGTAGTCGGCTTTCAACACGATGTCTTTGCCCAAACGATAGTTCACACCAGCCACCCACATGGAGGTCTTAAAGGCATCATTGAGGGGAGACTTCTCTCCGCGCACCGCGAGTTCTTCCATCGGATTATAGTATTCGTAACGCACAAAGGGAATCACCTCGGGTGCGTTCTCGTTACCAAAGAAATTCTTCAGATTCAAGCCCACTTCTGCTCCATAACTCAGAGCGCGTTTTGCCAAAGGAAACGTATGTTCGGCTGCTTCTCCGTGTTCATGCGCAACAGCAAATTTGTCTGCATTGCCCACCTTTCCAGAAACGATACTGGCGCGAGCTTCTATATATTTTCCTAACCACTGTGCATCGATTGACCAGAGTGTCACGGGATGCTTCGCAGCGTTTTTGAGTTCCTCTTTGGAGGTAAACGAATTCAACTCGGTGTTGGAACAATGATAAAGACTAGCTCCTAGACGCAAACCTTGGATGCCCACCCAATCCAAACGCGCCATCCATGCAGGATTTGTGAAATCATCTTGTTCAAAAAGCCCTTGTTGACCGTGGTGCACCCAATGATTTCCACTAAATCCTTTAGCATTCAGTCCAGACACCACCATTGCCTGATAATTAAACTTGCCTAGTTTTTCTCCCAGCGTACCATAAGCCGCTAAGCCCGATTCATGCCAGATATAGGGTAAGATGCTGGCCTCTCCTTCGGGACGTACCGTACCAAAGAAGTTCATGGGTTCGTTGTGCGCGTTGGACAAACCCATAGGCACGACCATGTGACCAAAACGCAAGTTAAAGGCGGGATGCAACAATCGGGTGATGTAAAATTGTTCCACATTCACCTCACCGCCTTTAGAAAGAGAGCGTTCGGGGTGTCCAAATTCCAATTCATTGGCAATTCCCGTACCCCCCGATTCGAATTCGATTTCAGCACCCACAATCCATTTAGGATTGATTTTGTAGTCCAAAGCCAACACAAAACGAGGAATGGAGATGGTGGCACGATTTTCCAGCGTGTTGCCGAAAGGGGTAGCCAAACGGTTCAAGCCATAACCCTTAAAGGCAGAGACAATCTCGCCATATCCGCCTAAACGAAACTGATTAAAATCCTCATCTTCTTCATCCGATGCACGCAATTTGAGTGCATTGTGAGGATTATTACCATCGCCTTGTGATCCGCAATGAGCATCATGACAATGATGACATTGCCCTTTGTTCACATCGTCGTTCATGGGAGTCCCAACCCCATTCTTCACTGGTTTCTGACTGGAAGTTCCAGAAGTCAACACGCCATCTGGTACGCGCGCATTGAGTTCTTTTACAGGGTGATTGCCCATAATTTCGTCTTTGATGGGACATTGAGCCATCGCGTTGAGAGAAGCTACTCCCAACATCGCTGTGAAGATATACTTACCGTTGGTCATTGTTATTTTATTTATATTCAACTGCAAAATTACGACTTTTAGCGAGAACGACCAATCACTGCGATTGAGTATTTTCCTCGCTGTGTGACAACAAAAGAATATTTTAGCGAAAGAAAATACCTATTTATGAGGAGGGAAATGAGAAAAAAAGTTTGTACCTTTGCAATAGCATCGGTAAATTTCATCGAGACAGACAGTTTCACCGTATCTTCCTTGGAGTTTACCCCTCCCATTTGCGCCATCACTCTCCACTATTTTCTATGACTACTGGCTATACTGAGCATAACAAGATGAGTGACGTCATAGCGTCGCAGCCTTCTCTACTTCAAATGATTTCTCGCTTCGGCATCCAACTGGGTGTGGGAGAGAAAACTGTGAGCGAAGTGTGTGAAGCCTCGAAGGTAGACACGACAACGTTCCTTGCCGTAGCTAATGTTATGAAGCAAGGTGCCGCAGCAGCTGGGTTTTACATCGACAAGATTGACATGCCCACCATGATGCGCCACCTGGAGTCGGCTCACGAGTTCTTCTTGGATTTTCAGCTCCCCCATATCCGCCGCAAACTATTGGAAGCCATCGACTGCTCGCGCCAAAACGAAGTGGCATTCCTCATCCTCAAGTTTTACGATGAGTATATGCACGAGGTCCGCAAGCACATGGAATATGAAAATCAGCACATTTTCTCTTATGTCAAGCGATTGCTGGCAGGAGAAAAGGTGACGGACTTCCGCATTGCACAATATTCCAGTAGCCATGACGGAATGGAGCACAAACTTCAAGAACTGAAAAACATCATCATCAAGTATTACACACCCAACGAAGGCACGTCGGGTGATTTACTTTGCTATGTTCTCTTCAGCATCTACAATTCGGAAGCTGATCTCCACGCGCACTGCGACATGGAGGATTCTCTGTTCTTCCCTGCTGTGCAACTTTTGGAGGAGCGCATCGCCAGCAATCAGTTCACCTCTAACATCAATGGAGAAAACGAAGACGAAGAAACACTCACTGAGCGCGAACGACAAATCGTGGCTTGCGTGGTGCGTGGCTTGACCAACCGCGAAGTGGCAGAACAGCTCTTCATTTCCATCAATACGGTACTCACCCACCGCCGCAACATCTCGCGCAAACTGGATATTCACTCCGTCAGCGGGCTCACCATCTATGCCATCGTCAATGGCATTGTGCAAATAGATGAGGTATCCCTCAATTAAAGCGCACTTCCTCAAAGTTTGGAAGTTATATTAAAACATCAACACTCGGATGTGTCAACAAAGTATTGGCACATCCGAGTTTTTTTTTGCAATTAGACTCCAATCGATCATTAGATCCTGAATAGATTTTATTTTGTTGT
>JABZGM010000006.1 GCA_015259235.1 Alloprevotella sp.
CTCGAAGCGTTCTCGCATCTCCACAATACCAAGGGCAAGGAGAGCTTCGTCGGTTTCATCGAGTTTTTTCTTGAATTCGAAGGTGAACGATTGGGTGATGGCGCCATTGACAACGTGGAGAAAGTTGATATAAGCCAATTTCTCGTCGCTTTCAATGGAGAAAACATCGATGTCGTAGCTGATTTGTGACACAACTTCTGATTTAGCACGAAAGTTTTCGATTAAATCATACTTCCGTTTCAATATAGCTGCTTCTTCAAAACGCATTTCTTCAGAAAGTCGCGCCATTTCATCGCGCAGATGCTGGGCGACTGCGCGAGTGTTTCCTTTGAGAATCTCTCGACAAGCGTCAATGTTGCGCATATACTCCTCGTGTGACTGCTTTCCGATGCAGGCACCATCGCATTTGTGGATGTGGTAATTGAGACAAAGTTCATATTTCCCCGTTTTCACCCCCACTTCTGTCATTGGTTGATGGCATGGACGCGGTTTGTAGAGCTTTTGACACAAATCCAACAAGGCATACATCGTGGGCAGGTGGCTATAGGGACCAAAATAGGTGGCTCCCCTGCGTTCGCGGTGTCGTGTCTTGAAGATGCGGGGGAGGTATTCTTGGGAAATGGCGATGGAGGGGTAGGTCTTATCGTCTTTGAGTAGGACGTTGTAGCGCGGTTTGTATTGTTTGATGAGCGCATTTTCCAATAGTAAGGCATCTTCTTCTGTGTTCACCACGGTGTAGGTGATGTTGCGAATCTTCGATACCAAGATACTTGTTTTGCGATTTTGGTCCTTATTAAAGTAGGAAGCCACACGGCGCTTAAGATTTTTCGCTTTTCCCACATATATAATGGTGCCTTCCTCATCATAGTATTGGTAGCTCCCTGGTTTTTCGGGGAGATTGGAAACAATCCCTTTGAGCTTTTGCTGAAGCGCTTCTTGTTCTGCCTTGTTCATGGTGTTGTGCTACTAAGAAAAGACGACCTCTTCTGCGGAACTGTTTGAAAGTCCGTGGAGGAAGGTCGCCTTTGTGGGTGAAATGGGGAAAACAATGCTTTTCTACGAGACGTGATTACTCGTTGAGTGTGAGCAGGGCGGTAATTTCAGCCTTGTTTCCGAGGAATTCTTTTCCTTTTAATCCCTCCATACGGAGCTCTATGAGGAAGTTGACGTATATTTTTTTTGCGCCAAAAGAATCAACCAAGTCGATGGCTGCTTTCATCGAGCCACCCGTGGCGAGTAAATCGTCGTGAATGAGTACTACGTCTTCCGATGAAATCGCATCGGTGTGGATTTCTATTACATCTTCTCCGTACTCTTTGAGGTAACTTTGTTTGCGTGTCTCTCCTGGCAGTTTGCCAATCTTTCGGCACATCACGAAACCTACACCGAGACGTTGTGCCAAAATAGCTCCCATCACAAAACCGCGACTTTCGATGCCGACAACTTTGGTGATACCTTTGTCTTTATAAAGGCGCACTAATTCGTCTAGAATCTCATTCAAGCACGTAGGCTCGATGAAAAGGGTGGAAACGTCTTTGAACTGAATGCCTGGCTTGGGGAAATTGGGGATGTTTCTCAGGTGAGAGAGTAACAATTCTGTATTCATAAGTGTTTGATAATTCGTCGAATGTCGCTGTTTTGTTTCACGTGGAACATAAGTGTTTTTCGATGTTTCGCACGGGAAATCGCGATTTCATCGATTTTAGTTCCTTTTAGAAGGGCGTTCCTTAGAGTGAAACTGAAACTATGTGGTGTAAACGGTTGATTCTGTAGAAAATGATACGAAAAACTATCTTCCTAGAAGTACAAGCAGGACGGAGATGTCTGAGGGGGAAACACCTGGGATGCGGGATGCCTGTGCCAAAGTTTCTGGATTCACCGCTGCCAACTTCTGGCGTGCTTCTGTAGATAGCTGTGTGAGGGAATGGTAGTCGAAACGGTCGCGGATGCGGATGTCTTCGAGGCGTTGCATTTTGTCTGCCAGTGCTCGTTCGCGAGCAATGTAGCCATCATATTTAATGAGGATTTCTGTCGCTTCCATCGTTTCTTCCCGATCCACGTTGTCGGGCGATACAGCACCGAAGAAGGTCTTCACCGTGGGATTATCTTGAAGATGGGAGAAATCAGCTATTTTTAGTTCTGGGCGTGCGATGAGTTCAAACAATTTTGCTCCGTGATTGAGCGGTTGTGAACAATGCTGTTCTAAAAGTGCATTGACTTCGCTGGGTTTCATGTTTCCCGTCTTTGCTGTTTCTATCATCTGTTTGATGATGTCTTGCTTGCGATGGAATCGCTCTATACGTTCGGGCGTGGCAATGCCGAAACGCTCTGCATAGGGGGTAAGGCGCATGTCGGCATTGTCTTGTCGGAGCAAAATGCGATATTCAGCGCGAGAGGTGAACATGCGATAGGGTTCGTCGACACCTTTTGTTACTAGATCATCGATGAGTACGCCTATATAGGCTTCATCGCGTCCGAGTGTGAAACGGTCGTTGCCATTACAAGAGAGTGCGGCATTGATGCCAGCTACGATGCCTTGTCCGCCTGCTTCTTCATATCCTGTGGTGCCGTTCACCTGTCCAGCAAAGAATAGCCCTTCCACTTTCTTCGATTCCAACGAGTGGTGGAGTTGTGTGGGAGGGAAGAAGTCGTATTCGATGGCGTAACCAGGGCGATATACTTTGACATCGCGGAAACAAGGCATTTGTTTGAGTGCTTCGATTTGCACATTCATTGGAAGTGACGACGAGAAACCATTTAGGTAAAGCTCGTTAGTGTCCAAACCTTCTGGTTCTAAGAACAGCGGATGCGAATCGCGACCCTCAAACGTTACAAGTTTTGTTTCGATGGATGGGCAATATCTTGGACCGATGGATTGGATTTGTCCATTATAAAGCGGAGAGTCTTCGAGCCCTTGGCGCAAGATGCGGTGAACTTCTGCATTGGTGTTGCACGTCCAGCAGTTGAGTTGTGGAAGTGGTCGATGCTCTGAAATGAAAGAAAAGCGGTGAAAATCGTTTTCACCAGGTTGCAACTCCATTTCGTCGAAGTGTACCGAACGCGCATCGATGCGGACGGGAGTACCGGTCTTCATGCGAAGGCTTTCGATGCCGAGTTCGTTGAGTGCTGTGGTGAGGAAGGTTGAAGCAGGTTCGGCGCAGCGACCACCTGGCACCATCTTCTTGCCGATGTGCATCAAACCATTGAGGAAGGTGCCCGCTGTGATGACAACTGCCCCTGCACGAAACTCCGCGCCCCAAATCGTTCGTAAACCAGCAATTCTGCCGTTTTCAACGAGGAGCTCGCTCACTTCGTCTTGCCAGACATCAAGATTGTTGGTGTTTTCGATGCGGTGGCGCCATTCTGCGATGAAGCGAATGCGGTCGCATTGTGCTCGTCGACTCCACATGGCAGGACCTTTGGAGCGGTTGAGCATGCGGAATTGTATGGCAGTGGCGTCTGTCACCAAGCCCATTTGTCCGCCTAGTGCATCAATCTCGCGCACAATCTGACCTTTGGCAATCCCACCCACGGCAGGATTGCAGCTCATTTGTGCTATTTTGTTCATGTCCATCGTAATAAGAACAGTGCGTGCACCCATGCGCGCAGCAGCGGAGGCAGCTTCGCAACCTGCGTGTCCTGCTCCTACCACAATGACATCATAGTGAAATATCGTGTCCATATCCTGCAAAGTTAATGATTTTCGGGCAGATAACCGAATTCTGTTCTCGAGCTGTATTCTTCAAAATAGGTGGTCGTAAATTAAACCATCCCGTTTTGAGGAGTTGTGTGGGAATTCTTATTCGATGAAATCGGTGCTTTTTGAAGGAGGGAGGAAGATATTTAATAATTCCAAAATGAATAGATCTGTGCATTATGGATAAAAAAAGTGACGCCACGAGAATTCTCGTAGCGTCACTAGAAATGGGGATGATGATGTGAGAAGAATAAGAAGATATGTATAAGGAGCGTGGCGTGCAGTAGTTGCTTTTGCCGCAATCCCAATACTTTGTCTTTATAATCCAAACTTCTCGTTGAGTTCTGGGCAATCAGACAAGCGACCGTTGATGATGGCTACAATGTCGGTTTGTGCGCGGAGAGAAAGTACTTCCTTTTGGTAAGACGAATCTTTGAGCGCACGCTTTTCATCGGCTAAACGCACAATGTCCTGATGGAAGACATAGCGAAGACCTTGTTTTTCGAGCGCAAGACGGACCTCGAACTTATCACCAGGACGGAGTGATGTTTTGAAACGCATGTTGAGTTGTGCTACTACCACATCGATGCCGCGTTCGTGAAGATCAGCGAATTCGATGCCGAGCGATGCGATGAAGCAGCTTCGGCAATGTTCGTTGTAGTGCTGATAGACTGCATTGTTCACGATGCCTTGGATATCGCACTCGTAGTCGCGCACCACCATGGGGAGAGTAAAAATAGGTTGCATATATTATAAGCTATGAGATGATAAAATCAATGTATGTGAGGAAGTGGATGAAAATGGTGCCGCTCTTCGTTTGAGGATTTTAGAAAAGCGATTTACGCTGTTGGAGATAGCGCGTGCCAAATCTGCAGCGCAAGCAGTCGTGTCGGTCGCAGTATTGCCATTTGAGTTGCAGCAATGCTTGGGAGTCTGCAGCATGTTCGGCGGTGATGCCTACAGCTTGCCACATCTGCACCACGTGATTGTGCTCCGCCCGAAGTTGTTCAAGCCAAGTGATGGCTTTGTCCATGAGTGTCGAGTCTTGGTGGTGACGTCCGAAGGCAAAAAGAAGGGGGATGACGGCATTGATCAAAAGTAAATCTTGACTTCCTGTTGAAAGGCAGGGCGTAACTTTTAGAGACTTTTTCTTGCTGTCTACTTCTTTTTCGCAAGAAACAGTGTTTATCTCGCGATTTTGCTCTTGAGAACACTCGAATCCATTATTGTGTTTGTCTTCCTTTTTCGTGGTTTTGGCGGAGCTGTCTCCAAATTTATAGCGGTCTATCCAATAGGGTAGTGTGTTGAAAGATAGTATGTTGCGTGCGTCTTCTACAGAGGTAGATTGACGGATTCGTGCAAGCGAAAAGCGTTTAGATCCGTAGAGCGCAGCCAACTGAGCCAGTCGTACGTGCGGAAAATTCTGCGGACGGAGCCGTAGGAATTTCCATTCCAAGGGGGAAATGGGAGTTAGGGAGAATTTTTGTTGAAGAAAGCGATAGTCGCGCACGAGTGTTTGAAAGTGCGAGTCTTGTTCGGAGGGAGGGGTGCGCTCGATATCTAGCAAACCAGCTTGTCCAAAGAAGAAAGCCTCAATGAGTTGCGCATCGTCGCGGTGCTTCCCCGTGTGTTGAGGGTCGAGAGTTGCTGCCCATCGTTCAAATGCGTCCGTATTTTTACCAAACCCGAAGGCGCGTGCTAAGACGATGAATGCCACGCGTTCCCAGTCACCATTCGTTTCCGTTAGCCAACGGTCTATGCGCTCTGTTTTTTGTTGCAGTCGCTCGAAAGTCAATGCCGAGAGCCAAGCGTGTACCTCGAAAATCGGCAGTGAAGCCAACAGTTGATGACAAGGAGGATAATCGTCTTCTTCCATCAGTTCGTGATAGTTGTCTGCTACATGTTGGGGTACCTCAATCACCAGTTGCGGGAGGGTTCTTCCTGACATCGTAGACACTTCTCTGTCAGCTTCGCACACTACATGGAGAATCACATTGTCGTAGCGTGCATCAGTTTCGTGCTGATGGCGAAACCAGTCGGAAGATCGCAAATGAATCTCCACATTTCCCACCCAAAGTTGTGTGCCGATGCGTATTTTCGCATTGAAAAAATCAGGACCCGCATCTGTGTTGTGGAGTCCCACATCGAGCACTTCCACGGCTTCTCCCTGTGTGGTAGAGAGGGAAGTCTGTGGAAATAGGCGGTGCTGCCAGACATAGTGTAAGAGTGCTTCCATGAGTGTATAAGGGGGTACGGAGTGTTTTGGCGAATGTAATAATTTTTTCTTGAAATGGCAAGTGCTAAGGTTTGATTTCGTGAGAACTTTTTTAGCCTCAGTTGATAGTGTTCATAGGCTATAGATGGTGAGGGGGTAAAGAAGATGAGTTTTGCAAGTGAAAAGAAGTTTTGCTGCTGAGGGAGTGTCTCAGCAGTAAGCGTGCTTGGGAGAGGAGGACCAGTAGTGAAGAAGGGAATGTATGAAATTTGCAAATGCTCTTGTAAAAAAATGGCTGAGAATGAAGGTGATTTTGAGAAAAAGGTCTAGAAAATGGGCGAAAGTGCGGAGAAAATTGTATATTTGCACGATAACATCATCGTGCACTCGCAAAGGTGTCCCCATAGGGAAGTGCTTTTGCTCTTTTTTCCGTGCCGTGAAATGGAAAGAGTGTTTATTGTGCTGGTGCACACCCTTGTTCCTCATTATCATGCCAATTCACATTAAGAAAGTCACTACAAAGGACGAACTCAAGCAATTTATTCGTTTTAACTACGAACTTTATAAGAACAACGCATACTCCGTGCCTGATTTGCTCGAAGATATGCTGGATACCTTCAATCCAGAGAAGAACGCTGCTTATGACTTCTGTGAAGCGGAACTCTTTTTGGCGGAACGCGAAGGCATTATCGTAGGGCGTGTGGCGTGTCTCGTCAACCACAAAGCCAATGCAACGTGGCAGACAAAGAATGCACGTTTTGGTTGGATTGACTTTGTGGACGACCTTGAAGTGAGCGGTGCGCTTTTGCGACACGCAGAAGAATGGGGAAAACAACATGGTTGTGACAAAATCATAGGTCCTATGGGCTTCACGGATCTCGATGCAGAAGGTATGCTCATTGAGGGCTTTGACAAGCTCTCCACCATGGCGACCATCTACAACTTTCCCTATTATCCCTCCCATTTGGAACACTGGGATTATGAACGCGAGATAGACTGGGTGGAACGTAAGATTTATGTACCAGTCAAAGGTCACGAGGCAGAACAAGAGCGCTATTTCAAGGTGGCACGTCGTATGGGCGAACGTTTGAATCTTAAAGTGCGTAAGTTTAAGTCTGTCAAAGAACTGAAGACTGATGGTTACGTCTATAAGATATTTGACGTGGTGAATAGGGCTTATGCACCTCTTTTCGGATTTAGCGAACTCACTCGCAAACAGGTAGACAAATATGCTGATGAATATCTGAAAATGCTCGATCTGCGTTTGCTCACTGTCATTGAGGATGCTAACGGTGAACCCGTAGCTATGGGCGTGTGTATGCCCTCTTTGGCTGTTGCACTGCAAAAGGCGAAAGGTAAGCTCTTCCCCTTCGGTTGGTGGCATTTGCTCAAAGCCTTGAAGGTGAAGAGGTCAAAGATTGTGGAATTGCTGCTTGTCGCCGTTCTTCCTGAATATCAAAACAAGGGCGTTAACGCCTTGCTGTTTGCCGATATCATTCCCATTGCTAAGGAAATGGGTTTTGAATATGCCGAAAGTAACCCCCAGCTCGAAACGAATCACCAAAGCCAAGACCAGTGGAAGGGGCTCGACAATGTGGTGCATAAACGCCGTCGCTGCTTCCAAAAATCGCTGGTTTAATCGCGGTATGCGGTGTGTGCGATGAAATAAAATAAATTTATCGGGCAAAATGACCGCATTTATCGCTCCTTTGGCTCGTATTTTCCCTCATCTATTGTTTATCATTCCTCTCCATGTCCGAACTCCTTGACACCAACGTACGCAACGCTTCTGACTATAGTGAAGACTCCATTCGCCATCTTGACGATATGACCCACATCCGTATGCGTCCAGGTATGTATATTGGACGTCTGGGAGATGGTTCGCATGCTGAAGATGGAGTTTACGTTTTGCTCAAAGAGAGCATCGACAACTCCATTGACGAATTCAACGAAGGATTCGGTAAAAAGATTGAGATTGATATCCAAGACGATCTCACAGCCTCTATTCGTGACTATGGTCGTGGCATCCCTTTGGGCAGTTTGATTCCTGCCGTGTCAAAACTCAACACTGGAGGTAAGTATGATAACGATCAATACACTGCTTCAGTAGGTCTTAATGGTGTGGGTTTGAAAGCTGTGAATGCGCTTTCTAAGAAATTTATTGCTCGCACTCATCGTGATGGACAATATCGCGAAGCCACTTTTGAGGGCGGCAAACTTGTGTCTGACGTTTCGGGCGATACTGAAGAGGAAAATGGCACATTTATCTACTTTGAACCTGATCCGCAGCTCTTCCTGAACTATCGATTTCATGGCGAATTCATTGAGACGATGCTGCGCAACTACACCTATCTCAACACGGGGCTTGCCATTTTCTACAATGGTCGTCGCATCATCTCGCGCAATGGTTTGGAAGATCTCCTCACCGACAACATGACTGCGCAGGGGCTCTATCCGATTGTGCATCTTAAGGGAGAAAGCATAGACATCGCTTTTACCCACACAGGGCAATATGGCGAGGAGTATTATTCTTTTGTCAATGGTCAGCACACGACGCAAGGTGGTACGCACCAGAGTGCTTTCAAAGAGCATATTGCGCGCACCATCAAGGAATATTTCGGCAAAAACTACGAAGTGCAAGACGTGCGCAATGGACTTGTAGCTGCCATTGCGGTGCGAGTGGTAGAACCCATGTTTGAATCTCAAACAAAAATCAAGTTGGGTTCGCTGACGATGGCACCCGATAAAGATAAAAATGGTAATCCTTTTGCGCTTAGTGGCGTGAGTGTCAATAAGTTTGTGGGCGATTTCATCAAGGAACAAGTGGACAATTATCTCCACAAGCACCTAGATGTAGCAGAAGTGATCCAACAAAAGATTCAGGAGAGTGAGAAAGAACGCAAAGCCATTGCTGGTGTGACGAAACTGGCTCGTGAGCGCGCTAAAAAAGCTAATCTCCACAATAAAAAACTCCGTGACTGCCACGTCCATCTCAATGATGCTCCTCCCAAACCCAAGCGTGGACAGGATGAAGTGGTAGATTTGCGTTTCGACTCTAGCATATTCATCACCGAGGGTAACTCTGCTTCGGGTAGTATCACGCAATGTCGCGATGTCAATACGCAAGCCGTGTTCTCCCTTCGTGGTAAACCGCTCAACTCTTATGGGCTGACGAAGAAGGTGGTGTATGAAAACGAAGAATTCAACCTCCTGCAAGCTGCACTCAACATTGAGGACGGACTCGATGGCTTGCGCTATAACAAGGTGATTATCGCCACAGATGCCGATGTCGATGGCATGCACATTCGTCTGTTGATGATGACCTTCTTCTTGCAGTTCTTCCCTGATTTAGTGAAGAAAGGTCACGTATATATCCTTCAAACGCCGCTTTTCCGTGTGCGCAATAAGAAAAAAGCTGAAAAAGCTGTGGCTGAAGAGGGTAAAAAGACCTCAGGAAAGGGTAAATCTACGGCAAAAAATGCCGATTCCCTCGATAGTTCTGCCGATTCCACTTCAAAATCAGGCAAAACCTCAGCTGGTAAGCGCAAAACTGGTCGCACCGAGTTTGAGACCATCTATTGTTATAACGAAGAAGAGCGCGTAGCAGCCATCGAACGCCTATCTCCCAACCCTGAAATCACACGATTCAAGGGATTAGGTGAAATCAGTGCCGATGAATTCAAGAATTTCATTGGACCCGATATGCGACTCGAACCTGTGACGTTGCACAAAAGCGACAAAGTCAAGGAACTATTGGCTTACTACATGGGTAAAAACACGATGGAACGTCAGAATTTTATCATTGATAACCTTATCGTGGAAGAAGACCTCGTGGAAGAAATCTAGAGATTGTTTCAGAGGTTAAATGATAGTTCTATCGTTTTGCTACCCCGCAGCTTCGACTGTCTTGCTATTTCATCGCTCTGTAGAGTTCTGTTTTTTGCAGTTTGACTGCTTTTCTTAGGCTCTGCATCATCAAAATATCGCATTCAAATCCCCTTGTTCCCCTATGCGCATCGCTATCTTTCCAGGAAGTTTTGACCCCTTCACCATAGGTCATGCCTCAATCGTACGTCGCGGGCTCGAAATGTTCGATAAAATCGTGATAGGGGTGGGGTATAATGCCAACAAACGCTCCTTTCTCACCCCCGAAGAGCGTGTAGCAGCCATAGAAAAGGTTTATGCTTCAGAATCGCGTGTGAAAGTAGTAGCTTATGACAATCTCACCGCTGATTTAGCACGCAGAGAACAAGCTCGTTTTGTGTTGCGTGGCATTCGTTCGGTCAAGGACTTTGAGTATGAGCGCGACATTGCGGGTATTAACCATCGTCTTTCGGGCGTAGAAACGGTGTTACTCTTCACCGAACCGCACTATGCCGACATCTCTTCTACTATAGTTCGTGAACTTTTAGCGTTTGGCAAGGATGTAAGCGAATTCTTACCCAAAGTGGACGCTCTTGATTAGTCCGCATCCCTTCGGCTTTATTGGCTATTTCTCCACCTCCGACTCCCATATCTCCTATTCCCATGCAGCAATATCGCTATTTTCCCACTTTTTTGGCTAGCCTTCTTCTCTTGTTGGCTAGTACTTCTTGGAGCTTTGCACAATCACATCAGAATGAATCTGACATAGACGTGACGCAAATCCGCAAACTCCAAATGGCGCAACTTGCCGTTACTCAACTCTATGTGGACTCTGTCAACCAGAAAAAGCTAGTAGAAGACGCCATCAAAGGAATGCTCGACAAGCTCGACCCTCACTCCTCCTATAGCAATCCAGAAGAGACTAAGAAGATGAACGAGCCTCTCGAAGGCAACTTTGAAGGGATTGGAGTGCAGTTCAACATCCTCACAGACACATTGGTGGTAGTGCAAACTATCAAGAAAGGTCCTTCGGAGAAAGTGGGTATTCTCAATGGCGACCGCATCGTTTCTGTCGATGGTCGTGCGATTGCAGGGGTGAAAATGCCACAAGATAGCATCGTAAAGTTGCTGCGCGGACCCAAGGGCACCAAGGTGCGCCTAGGAGTGGTGCGTCGTGGCGCTGCAGGTGTCCTTTATTTCGTTGTGACACGCGACAAAATCCCCATGAACACTGTGGAAGCTACCTATATGATTGCCCCAGAGGTAGGATACATCCGGTTTGACCGCTTCGGCGCAACTACAGGAGATGAAGTGGAGAAAGCGCTTCAGACGCTGAAGAAACAGGGCATGAAAGACCTAATCCTCGATTTGCAGAGCAATGGCGGTGGTTATTTAGGAGCTGCAGTCGATGTTGCTAGCCAATTCCTGCGTCCTGGTTCCCTCGTGGTCTACACCCAAGGGCGCAACCAACCCAAACAAGTGCTGAAAGCTGAGGGAGGTGGATTGTTTCGTCAAGGCAGAGTCGTTGTCTTGGTTGACGAATTTAGCGCCTCAGCAGCGGAGATTGTCACAGGTGCTTTGCAAGATCACGACCGCGCTCTTGTGGTAGGTCGTCGCACGTTTGGTAAAGGATTGGTGCAACGCCCCATTGATCTCCCCGATGGATCGATGATTCGCCTCACCACGAGCCACTATTACACCCCCTCTGGTCGTTGCATTCAGAAACCCTATGAGAAGGGAAAGAAGGAAGAGTATGCGCAAGATCTCGAACAGCGTTACACTCACGGAGAACTCCTTCACAAAGACTCCATCCGCTTGGATTCATCGCAGGTTTATCACACTCTCATTGATAAACGCATCGTTTATGGAGGGGGTGGTGTGATGCCCGATGTGTTTGTTCCGATTGATACTGCACAAATCACCAAATTCCACATAGCACTTCGTCGCAATAATCTCATCAACGAAGCCACTCTGCGCTATATCGACAATCATCGTAAGGCACTTCGTCAGCAGTATAAAACCTTCGATTTGTTTGAACGCGATTTTATCGTGCCAAAGTCTCTCATCGATGAAATTGTTGCTGCAGCAAAAGCCAAGAAAATTACGCCAAAAGACGATAAAGAATTGGCAGAAACAACCGAAGACCTACGTTTCAGCCTGAAGTCTATCTTCATCAATGGCTTGTTTGAATCTAGCGACTTCTATCAATTTGTCAATCAAAAGAATAATATCGTTCAAGAGGCACTCAAACAATTAAAATCCAATCCCAATATACCCACCCACGTGCGGTAAATCACACTGAATAGCGTGAGTAGAAACCTCTGTCCCCTTTGTTATAACCTTGGTGTTTCTACTCGCGCTTTTATCCATTCTTCAACACATGAACTTACTCTCTCGATTTTCTCATCGTGCACTTTTCTCCACGCTCTGTCTGTCTGCCGCTAGTTGGATAGGCATCAACACAGCGCATGCACAAATATCAACGCTCCGCACGGGAAAACTTCCCAACGGACTCACCTACTACATCAGCAAAGATGCAGGAGGTTCGCAAGGAACAGCTCATTTCTACCTACTTCAGAATGTTGGTGCTTTGTTGGAGAACGACCAACAACAAGGTTTGGCACACTTCCTCGAGCACATGGCATTCAACAGCACCAAGCATTATCCCCAAGGAGTGATGACTTGGCTGCGTCAGCGTGGGTTGTATGATTTCGATGCCCGCACTGGACAAGACGAAACACGTTTTTCCATCAGTGAAGTACCCACGGCAGCCCCTGGACTCACCGATTCTGTGATGATGGTGCTCCGCGATTGGTGCGACGGAGTGAACATCACCGACAAAGACACAGAGAAAGAGCGCGGCATCGTCATCGAAGAATGGCGTCAGCGCAACAGTGTTTCAAAGCGTTTGAGCGATAGCATCGCCTCTGTCGTCTACAATAACTCCCAATATGCGGCGCGCAACGTCATCGGTCCGCTTCGCTCTTTAGAGACACTGACAGCCAAAGATGTGCAGCGTTTCTACCGCACTTGGTATCGTCCCGACCTTCAGTGTGTTGTCATTGTGGGAGACATTGATCCAGAGGTGTATGAAGCAAAGGTGAAAGCCATGTTTGGTAGCATCAAGAAGCCAAAGAAAGCTGAGGTGCGCGCCAACTTTACCATTGCCGACAATACAACACCGCTCTACTATCGTTTTGTAGATGCCGAAAACCAGTCACACTCTTATGGACTCTACCAACGAGTAGCCACGCCCACGAGTCTGCAAGGACAGGCAGCCACTAAGGAATTCCTCTTCCAGCAGTTGTTCAATGACATTGCACCTAAGTATTTTGCTTATCTGCGCAATGACAACCGCGAAGACTTCATAGCAGCCTCCGTGAGCTACTCACCCTTGGTGCGCGGTTATGGACAGTTTGCGTGGGATGTCGTGCCTTATCGTGGCAAAGACGTCCCAGCCGTGCAGCAAGTCCTCGCAGAGCGTGACCGTTTGCTCCAACCCATCCCAGAGCGTCTCTTTGAGAATGCCAAACAATCGCTGTATGATGGCATGAAGCAAGCCTTAGATGACGAGCAAAACTTGGGTACTCCCGACAATTTCTTCGACCAATATCGTCGCAACTTCCTCTACGGCACACCCCTCAAGGAACTTCGTGCACAGTTGCAGGAAAATATCGAACAATTAGTGGAGCTTGAAGTCGAAGACCTCCAAGACTGGTTGCAGGCGAAGATGGGCAACACCAACAATCTCGCCTTCGTAGCCTACACGGCTTCTGCGCAAGAAGCTGCCATCTCCCAAGTTGAGGCTGAAAAACTCCTGGCTACGACTAAGGCGGAGGGCAATGGAGCAGAAAAACAAAGTGAGATTGCAGGAAATCTCATTGATTTCACCCTCCCACAAGGAAAAATCGTGCGTGAGCAACGCCTGCCTTCATTGGATGCTGTGCAATGGACCCTCTCCAATGGCATGAAAGTTATCTATAAGTCGCTACCTAAAGACTTAAAAGGCGAAGTGATGCTCCTAGCAGCAGCCAAAGGCGGTCAGATGTTAGTCAAACCTGAAGATTTAGCTTCCTTTGCAGCCATGCAAGGACTCATCATGCAGTCGGGAGTTTACAAGTATTCTCGCAATCAGCTCGCCAACTGGTTAGGCAATCGCCCCATAGATGTAGGACTCACCATCAACGATTATCTCGATGGTCTGCAGGCGCGCAGCAAGACCGATGAAGCAGACGCCCTGTTCTCCTATCTCTATCTGGTCCTAGCACGACAAAACTTCTCACAGCCCGTCTTTGACAAGTGGCTCCAACGCAAGGAATACGTCTGGGCATCGCGTCCACAAGTGGGAAAAGAAGCTGTGGATCGTCAGATTCAAGAAGTCCTCTCTCCCATCACGCCCCAGAACCCACGTGAAGACAAGGAGTTCTTCTCCAAGATGCATTTCAACGATTTGGAACGCTTATACAAAGACCACTTCGGCAATGCAGCGCACTTCAACGCTTGTTTAGTGGGCGACCTTTCCGAGGCAGAAGCCAAGCGACTTGTCACCACCTATCTCGCAGCCCTTCCTGGTGATGCCAAGCAACCTCGCAAGGACTTCACCCCTGCCGACTATGCCGCTCGCGACTTCACCAGTAAGGAGCGTGTCATTGACCGAAATTTCGTCGTCAACACTCCTGGGGATATGGGCGAAGTAGAACTCTCTTTCTTGCTCGATCAACCTAAATTCGACGAACGTCAGACACTCGCGCTCTCACTCCTCGAACCACTGCTGCAAAACGTGCTCTTCGACGAACTGCGAGAGCGTGAACAAGCCACCTACAGTATTGCTGTAAACGCCACCCATGTGGAAGAGCCCGTAGAACGTGCCACATTGTCCATCCACTTCTCCACTTCTCGTGAGAAAGCCGACCATTTGAAGGCACGCACCTTGGACATTCTCCGCAACATGGCAGCAGGACACATCGACAACGATGCGTTCAAAAAGGTACAAATCCCCCTTATTCTTGACGAAGAGTCTGGTGATAAAGCAGCCGCTGGTGAACTAGGCTTAGGAGTTTGGCTCGCCCTTCTCAATAATTACGTTGAAACGGGTAAAGTGCCACAGTTGCCCCTCGCTAATGGCTCAAATAAGTCATCTGCAAACACCAATAAGTCGGCTACTGCGCCTACATCTTCCGCTACCGCTCCCACAGTGCGTGTATCAGATGTGAAAGCCGCTGACCTCTCTGCTGTCTTGCAGCGTCTCCTCAATGATGCTCGTCAGCGCTACATCGTAGTAAAGAGCCAAGCTCCCGAAGATAAAAAGTGGGAACACAATTAAGTTTCATCTCTCCTAACCTCGTTATAAAGATATGTCACAACATAACTCACCCCTGCGTCTAAGTCTGGTCGCCCTCATGGGAGGTGTCCTTCTTGCTGGAACACCTGCAATGACAGCACAAGCGCAGACTACACCCACCACACTCACCGTTTCCTTCAAGGAAAAAGACCTGTGGACGGTGCTCAACTATGTCGTTCAAAAAGGCGGTTATCAACTCGAAGGTGGAGAAGCCGTGCGCCAATCCTCCGTTGCAGTCACGGTAGATTTCGATGAAACCACTCCCGAAGCAGCACTTGCCCTCCTTTTCAAGAACACCCCCTTCTCATATAGTTTGCAAGGCAAACAGTTGCGCGTGATGCGCAATGCTGCTGCAACTCCATCCACCTCGGCACAAACTGGTACCACCACTGCCACCACTGCTCAGCAAACCGCACCACAAGGTTTGCGCGGATTGGTGCGCGATGGAGCTGGACACCCCGTGATGTCAGCCAATGTGCAACTCAAAGGCACTACCTTCGTCACCATGAGCCAAGAAGATGGCACCTTCGTGTTGCCCACCACCGTCAAGAGTGGTGAACTCTTGGTATCCTCTATCGGATATCAATCCACCACTGTGAAGTTCGTCAATGGCGTTGTGCCCCGTATCACCCTCAAAGAAATGGCAACCCAGTTGGGAGAAGCCACGGTGGTAGCTTATGGTGAACGCAACTCTCGCGAACTCGTGGGAGCTGTGAGCAGCATCAAAGCCGACAAACTCAAAGATACCCCTGCACCTAGTGTTCAAAACTTGTTGCAAGGTCAGCTCTCTGGCTTGGCCGTCACCAACGTTTCCGGTTCTCCTGGAGGTGGTGGAGCTCGCATCAACATCCGTGGTATCAGTTCGCTCAACACCAAAGGCGTAAACGACGGCACCCCCCTCTTCGTCATCGATGGAGTGCCCATTTCCAATGTGTCTGCCGAAGCCACTGGCGGCATCAATGCCCTTGCCGGACTAGACCCCACCACCATCGAGTCCGTAGAAGTGTTGAAAGACGCAGCTTCCGCCTCCCTCTATGGTTCGCGTTCGGGTAATGGCGTCGTATTGATTACAACAAAGAAAGGTCGTCTAGGTCGTCCCGAATTCGGAGTCACTCTCTCACAAAGTCTGTCTTTCCTCCCCATAACGCCATTGCAAATGCGTGGTAACGGCGAGCGTTATGTGCACAATCTCCTTGCGCGCCATCAACGCTACGGCTATTACGACTATGTCACAGGTAATTACGTCCTTCCTAACGGCTACGGACAATCCTATGGCAGGTCACAATTTGGTGACGGTGCTTACGACTATTTCTGGGGAAATGGTAATGTGCTTGGAGAAGACGGCACTGCACCTGCAGCCGTGCAAGACTCCCTCAACAGTTTCTACAACAACGACACCAACTGGTGGAAATACTTCTTCCAAATAGGTAAAGTCACCTCGGGCAACTTCTATGCTCGCGGCGGTACCGACAATGCCCGCTATCTCGTAAGCCTAGGACTCTATGATGAGACTGGTATCCAAATCAACAGCGGATTCCAGCGTCTCAACTTTTTGACCAATTTAGATTTGCGTCTTTCGCCGAAACTCAACTTCTTCACCCGCGTAAATCTCTCCTATGCCAAACAAAGCGCCATCAGCGGTTCAAGCATCCAAGGTCTAGAAGTTGACCCCAAACAAATGCCCACCGTCTATCCTGGTGCAGGTTCTGTGGCAGAACAACAAACCATACAGCGCATTCGTGATGTTCGTGCACGTAACGGCATGTTCAATCCCCGTCTCACCATGGGAGCAGACTACACCTTCCTCCCAGGGTTGAAATTTCTCACCACAGCATCGGTAGACGCCTATTTCTCCAACAATCACATCTTCCGTCCATCCTATTTGAACACCACCACCAACCTTTCATCCGTGGAGAGTGTACGCAGCATGACCGCCATGATGCAGTGGGAGAATACCCTCACTTATAAGTTCACCCTCAAAGAGAAAAATAACTTTGAACTTCTAGGAGGTTTCACCACCACCTATGAACTTGCCGATAACCTCAAAGGCAATGCCTCAGGCGGTCCCACCAACAAAATCTCAGAAGTCGGTGATGGATGGCCACAAGGACGTGACGTCGAAGGACGCAGAGAGTATCTTCAACGCGTGCTCACCAATCGTGAAGAGCAACAAATGTTGAGTTATCTCGGTCGTATCGCCTACAACTACGATCGTCGCTATCTCCTTGAAGCCTCCGTGCGTTATGACGGTTCTTCTGTGTTCGGTCGCGACGTTCGCTGGGCATCGTTCCCCTCAGTAGCTGCAGGATGGGCATTTAGTCAGGAAGACTTCATGCGCGACATTTGGTATCTCTCTTATGGTAAGTTCCGTGCCTCTTGGGGGCGCAGTGGACAAAAGTTCCAAGAAGCCTATTTGGCACACGGACTCATGGAAGAATCCAACATCTTTATGGGAGAACCAGGATTGCAACCCAGTGAAATGGCGAACAGTCACCTCACTTGGGAAAAGAGCGATCAATACGACCTCGGTTTAGACCTCGAATTCCTCAACAGCCGCCTCAAGGTGCGTGCCGACTACTACTACAAGCACTCCCACGACTTGTTGATGCAAGTGCCCACACCAGGTAATTTCTTCATCTCCAAAAACATCTGGACAAACGCATCTGCCATCTCCAACGAAGGTTTGGAATTAGACGTCAATGCTTCGCTCTATCGCACCAAAGAATTCTCTTGGGACTTAGGGCTCAACATCTCTCGCAACTGGAACAAATTCCTCTCTTCCTATGATGGCAAAGACCTCAATGACAAAGTCCTTGGTCGTCCCATCTATGGCATCTACACCTATCACGATGAAGGAATTGTGCAAAATGAGAGCCAAATCCCCTATTACTATAGCCAAGAAGGCAAGCGCGTGCCACTCTCCTTCGGTTCGCTATCTCACCCCCTCCGTCCTGGTGGTCGCAAAATTGCAGACCAAAATGGCGATGGCATCATCAATAGCAACGACCTCTACTATGCAGGTTCGGCACTGCCCATTGCACAAGGCGGTATCACCAACACCCTCTCCTATAAAAACTTCACGCTCACCCTCCTCACCACCTACACCATCGGACAGCACATGATGAACATGGTAAAAGGCGGAGCCTTCTTGTTCAACAAGAAATTTGGAGTGGTGATGAACGACTTCACCAAAGCCAAGTTCTGGGCAAAAGAAGGGGATCGTGCCGACTATCCTTCGTTGGAATTTGCTGACGACGGTTATGTTGGACAATTTGACGGTGAAATCGATAGCAACATCGAAAATGTGAGCTATCTGCGTCTCAAACAACTCACCCTCAGTTACACCCTTCCTGCAAAAATCAGCAAGGCACTTCGACTCACCGAGGGACGTATCTACTTCACGGGAGAAAACCTCTTCCTCCTCACCAACTATTCTGGCATCGATCCCGAAATCGTTGATCCTGCCAGTGGTAAAGACACTGGAACTATGTATCCTCTGAATCGTCAACTCACCCTCGGACTTAATTTCAAATTCTAATGAAGCAGCAATTCATCCCCTATATCTGTTCCGCTTTTCTTGGTTTGGGATTGGTATCTTGCGACTTAGATTTCACGCCAGAAAATGCCATCACCTATTCCAATGCTTTTGCATCGGAAAGCGAGTTGAACACCACCACCAGCACCATACACTACTACTTCAACAGTGTCATGGATGCAGTGCACCCCATCACTCGAATCGGACTCCTTGCCGACGAGACACAATTTGACCAACAACTCCGCGAAGGCAACCCACGCACCATCTTAGATGGAGCTCCCGACTGGGTCGGTATCTACAAGATGATTTTTGAGTCCAATCTTTTGCTCGAAAACATTGGTTCCACCAAGGGGCTCACCCAAGATCGCTACAACTATCATGCAGGGCAAGCACACTTTGCTCTTGGCTTCGGCTATTTCCTCCTCGCACGTGCCTATGGACAAGCCGTAATCCCCACCGATGCCAAAGAACTTCGTGTCTACAATCTCTCATCGCAGCAAGACGTCATCGACGCAGCTATTCGCCATGCAGAGCAAGCCTACAACATCCTCCCCGAATTCTCCAAGTTGCGTAACATCACCGGTGCAACAATAACCAGCAAGCAATATGGTTCAAAGGGAAGTGCAGCAGCCCTCCTCGCCCATCTCTATGCTTGGAAGGGAAGCGTGGCAGAACTGTATGGCTACTCCAACATAGACGCCAAAGCCGCTTATGAGAAGAGTGTGGAATATGCCACTCACCTCATCAAGGGCGATGTCGGAAATTACAGCCTCGTGGAGAACCCCGAAGCCCTCTGCCAACTACTTTCCAACTCCTCTGCCAATAATCCTGAAGAGATTTTCTCTATAGCCTACGATAAGGGTCGCGACAACGAAGCCATCACCAAGAACACGGTCGCCACATTCTTTGTCACTTGGCCCGTCAATGAGCTCAAACTTGAAGGTGACCTTGCGCAAGCCGACTACCGTTTGCATCGCTCCACCGTCAACAAACTCTACCCCGATGCTGGAGACTTGCGTCGCACCGCCTTCTTCTACAAGCAAGATGAAGCCCACATGGCGGGAGGCACAGACTATGCCGTGCCCTACAAGTTCCGCAAAGCGATCTACAACATCGATCAGAGTTCAGAAGCCGGTAAGTCTTTCTTGAGTTTGGATGCCAACTATGTCTACTGGCGTCTTGCCGACATCTACCTGTTGCGCGCAGAATGTCTCAACAAACTCGGCAGAACTGCCGAAGCCATGGCTGATCTCAATGTTATTCGCGCACGCGCTGGAGCTGCTGCCTATCCTGCCAACGGAGAGAGCGACCTCAAACGCGCCATTTTCCACGAGCGTGAACGCGAGTTTGTGATGGAAAACGACACACGCTACTACGACATCTTGCGCAATGGCTACATCAAAACCGATCTCCCAGGCAAGTGGCGCACACTCACTCAGCAAGACATTGCCGACGGTGCGCTCAATCTGCCCGTGCCTTATGGCGCACAGCGTGACAAAGACGGTAAAGTTATCAACGGATTGATTTTGCAACGCCCCTATTGGCACCGCTACAACAACTAGTTGTCCACGAACCTCACGAAGGATAAAATCACAGATATGACACATCGCATCAAACAAGGCATCTTCTTTCTTTGCCTCCTCTTCATAGGTGGACTCACAGCCTGCACCAACTACGATTTCGTAGAAACAGGTCGTGCCCAAGCCTACCACGACACCTCGATGCTCACCTATTTCAAGGGAGATTCCTATAATTATAGCTATCTCGTTCATCTCATCGAGCGTGCCGGTCTCAATGACGTTTTTGAGGGAAAAAGTGAGTATGGCAACCAAATCACCTTTATTGCCCCCACCAATCTTAGCATCCGCCGCTATCTGCTCAAGACCCACACTCCTGTGGCGACCGACGGAGTCAACGACTCCACCAGCACTACCGAGCCCATAGACAGCACCGGTACTGGAGAAGTCGTCGATAGCACGCTTGCTCCTGACGTTCCCAACACTCCCGACTCTCTCGGCACTGTCGATTCTATTGATTCTCTTGCCAATGCTGCTGCCATGACCACTCGTGCCGCTTTCGACAAGAACACTGCCACCGATAGTCAGATTATGCAGCTCATCGACGAAATCAGCGTAGATTCGTGTCGCCGAATTGTGTTGTCGCACGTCATCCCCAAAGAAAATCTTCTCCTCGAAGATTTTGCCCGTGGCGTCAAGTCTACTAGCGGAAAAGCCATAGGCACAGGGGGTAAAATCTACACTATGGCGTCTGGCACTCAGTTGTGGATGTACACCTTTGCTTCCACTTTCGGTGGAGTAGCTGGTGCAGGTCCTTTGACCCTCCACGTGGTGTCGCCCACCACACAAATAGAGCGTGTCATTGCTTCACACAACATCCGCACCAAAACCGGAACTGTGCACGCCCTACAATACAATTTCACTCTCTTCGAATTCTAATCTTCACTCCCTTTGTGATATGAAAAGAATCCTCCTTTCCTGCTTGCTGCTCGCAAGCCTTTTCAGCACTTCTGCTCTCACTGCGTGTCACGAAACCACAGTGGGCTATCTTGACACACAATATGCTTCTTTCTCCAACAAGGAGTTAGTGGTCTATCGTCAAGTGAGCGAAGATGATGTGCACAGCCTTACCCACGAATATCCTGCTCCTTGGTCGTCACAGCGCATACAAGGGGTGTCGGGCACTAACCCCGTCAATTTCCATTTCCAAAGCGTCACCGTGAGCGAAGGCGCTGATGCAGTTGCTTTCAACAAAGCCGTGCAAGAAGGGCTTGTCACCGTGAGTGGAGGCACCATCAACCTCTTCCCCAAAGCCGTGGCGACACTTCCCAATGGACGCTACACCGTCAATCTCCGTGTCACCAACGAGGGCTATTCGCGCGAACTCAACGGACTCTTCACCTTCGTTGTCAAAGACAAGGCTGAAACCACCGAAGACGCTTCCACCGACGCTTCTACCTCTACTAACACAACAGTTGATAACAACTAAAACGAGGCACTATGAAACAAATTCGTATCTTCCTCTTTGCTCTCCTCTGCACCTTCCTAGCCCTCCCCGCTATGGCGCAAGAAGGCAAAGGCATCCAATTTTTCAAAGGCACTTTTGCGCAAGCCCTCGCTAAAGCCAAAGCCGAAGGGAAACCTCTCTTTGTGGACTTCTACGCGGTGTGGTGCGGACCTTGCAAAAAGATGGAGAAACAAATCTTCACTCAGCCCGAAGTGGGAGAATACTTCAACAAGCACTTTGTTGCCCTCCAACTCGATGCCGAAAAGCCCGAAAACGTAGACGTTGCCAAAACCTACAAGGTTGAGGCTTTCCCCACACTAGGCATCCTCGACGGAGAAGGCAAAGCCCTTTCCATCAATGTGGGCTATATGAACGCTCAAGAACTCATGGCGATGGCAAAAACAGCTGTGGGCGAGGTGAAAGGTTTTGAGCAACTCTACAAGGAGTATCGCCAAAATCCCAACGATCTCACCATCCAGCAAGATTTGCTCACCCTTGCTCCCCAATTTCTCACCACACAAGATGGTATGGACGCAGAGAAATGGGTGGTGCGCGTGCGCAAAATCTATCAAGCCTACATCGAGAAGAAGATGAGCGACAATAGTCTCATCAACCGCAAAGACTACGTCATCATTGGTTATCTCGGTGGCGACGACGAAGAAAGTACCTATCGTTTGGTAGACTACATCAGCAACAACATGGATGCCTGGATGGCTGCTGTGGGTGAGCCTGCTGCTTACTATGTGGTGGAGAAAAACGATGAACGTATGCTCAAACTCGTCAAAAAAGGTGATGAGAGCTACAAAACCTATCTCGAAAAAATCCGTACCGACTACAAGAAGGCTTACGACGTCATCAAGTTCACCAGCGCCACCCCCTACGACAAGTCGCGCGACTACTACAATGCCCTCTTTGCCATCTACAAGAACAAGGATGTGGCACAGTATCTCAAACTCATGCGCCAATATCTTGCCACCCTCGGTGCTGACGCCAATGCTGCCGACTATGCCATGGCTGCGCAATCCCTCTATTACGCTGCTGGCAACAAACTCAGTGCTGCCGACCACGAACAAGCCATCGAATGGCTCAAGATGGCGATTCCTTCCGAGAAAGTGTTGATGAACAAAATCAACTATCTCGTGATGGTGGGCGACTCTTATCGTGAACTCAAGAAGTACAAGGAAGCGGAGCAATACTACAAGCAGGCTTATGGCGAATCGCTCCAAATGGGCGAACTTGAACAAGCGCAACAAATGATTCAAGCCAGCGTGCTTCATAAGCTCTCCACCCTAGAGTTGCTCATGCGCTAAGGCAAAACGCGCTCACAGCCCTTCTTTTGCCCCTTTCCGCCCTTCCTTTTGTGATAACCCTCTATTCATATAGGGGTTGTAAAAAGGGCAAAGAGTGAAAAAACGGCAGAAAAGTGCACAAAAAACTTTTGGCACCCCTGGTTTTGCTATTTTGATA
>JABZGM010000070.1 GCA_015259235.1 Alloprevotella sp.
TTTCATATCTGCTTCAGAAATAACAAAGCCATCGTTGGTATCTACCATTATATCCATACGTTGGCGCGTTGCTTCAGATAGGTTATCCTTGGTGACGAGGATGCAATAGCTTTGTTCTGCACCTCTACCTACACGCCCTCTCAGTTGGTGTAGTTGAGCAAGTCCAAAACGTTCGGCGTTTTCGATGACCATCACAGAGGCATTCGGTACGTTCACGCCAACTTCAATGACGGTGGTAGCCACGAGTATTTGAATTTCGTTGGCAGCAAAAGCTTTCATCACCTCATCTTTTTCATTAGGCTTCATTCGTCCGTGAACACGTCCTACCTTCCAAGGATGGAAGGAGGAAGAAACAGCTTCAAAACCCTGTTCTAAAGCTATTAGATCCAATTTTTCGTTTTCGTCAATCAGGGGATAAACAAAATAAACTTGTCGTCCTTTCTGAAGTTCTTGCACTATCCCCGAATAGAGTTGCTTACGCTGTGCAGAGCGATAGTGACGCGTTTGGATGGGCTTACGTCCAGGCGGTAGTTGATCGATGACGCTCACGTCCAAATCTCCGTAGACCGTCATAGCAAGTGTGCGAGGAATTGGTGTGGCTGTCATTACTAAAATGTGAGGTGGACGCGAGTTTTTAGCCCAAAGTGCGGCACGTTGTTTCACCCCAAAGCGGTGTTGTTCATCAATAACACAAAGACCGAGATTGGCAAAAGCCACCGTTGGCTCAATAAGCGCGTGCGTACCGATGAGAAGTTGCACTTCCCCAGTGGCAACTCCCGAAAGAATTTCTTTTCTTCGCTTTCCTTTTACATTTCCCGTGAGGAGTTCAACGCGGATGCCCAAAGGAGCAAGTTGTGAGACAATGCCTTTATAATGTTGCTCTGCTAAAATCTCCGTGGGAGCCATCAGTGCAGCTTGGAAGCCGTTGTCTAGCGCAAGCAAACACACGAGTGTTGCCACCATCGTTTTGCCCGAACCAACATCGCCTTGTAGAAGTCTATTCATTTGCTGGCCACTACGCAGGTCACTATGAAGTTCTTTGATGACACGCTTTTGAGCTTCTGTTAGTGCAAACGGGATATGCTCCTTGTAAAAGGTGTTGAAGTATTGTCCCACACGAGTAAATTGCCATCCTGCTTGCGCAACCTTTTGTGATTGGTGATATTGCAAGATAGATAATTGAAGAAAAAACAATTCCTCAAATTTAAGTCTATGCTTCGCCGCAGAAACATCTTGTGCATTTTGTGAGAAATGGATATCACGAACGGCTTTGTCGTGGGTAACTAATTGATGTTCTTGTAGAAACTCAGGACTAAACACTTCGGGCAGTGCAGTTGGCAATCGCTCCAAAGCTGTAGCAATCAATTCGTTGAGCGTTTTGGAAGAAATATGCGCACGCGTTAGTCGTTCAGTCAGATGATAGACTGGTTGCATACGCAAAAGTGGGCGATTCTTCACCTTTTCGAGTTCTTCCATTTCGGGATGAGCGATGGAAAAATAGGCACCAAAAGTTTTGGGTTCCCCAAAGAGTTGATAGTCTACTCCAACCTTAAACGCACTTTCAAGGGACTTCGACACTCGAAACCATACTAATTGAATAAAGCCTGTGCCATCAGAAAAGTTTGCAACAAGTCTGCGTTTCGGACCTTCTCCGACTTTTTGAATCATCACAATGCGCCCGCGAAGTTGAATGTTTTGCATTCCCTCTACGATGTCTGCAATGCGATGAATTTTTGTGCGGTCTTCGTGTCTATAAGGACAGGTGTGCAGCAAATCTCCCACCGTGTTGATGCTGAGTTGTGACTGAAGCAATTGCGCACGATGGGGACCGACTCCTTTAACATAGGTGATGTCTTGGTCTAAATAGGAAATCATCGGAATGATAAGCTGCTAAAAGAATAAACAATGGAAGAGAAGAAAACACCCAACCTAGATTGTGCGGAATAGATGCAATAAGACGGCAATATCCTGCACGATGCTAGTGAGACGAAGCATAAGGAGGTTAGTCCATTCGGTCGCGATAATCCTCGTAACGGTATTGACGTAAAACTTCTATTGTACCATTTTCGCGTTGTAAGCAAATGGCAGGGTGGTGAATGCCATTGAACATATTTGTCTTTACAGTGGTGTAGTGAATCATATCCTCAAAAATGATTTCATCTCCGACTGATAAGGGTTGCTTGAAGCGCCAATAACCCATATAATCGCCACTCAGGCAACTGTTTCCGCCCAGTCTATAGACGCAGTCGGCAGTTTCTTGTCCAATCTCTGCGCCGTCTTCGAGAGTTTCAGCACCGCGGATACGTGGATGATAAGGCATTTCCAGGCAATCTGGCATATGGCAAGTGAAAGATGCGTTGAATAGCGCGGTCTTAACGCCTGCGTTGCTGACGATGTCCACAATCTTAGCTACCAAAGGACCTGTTTTCCAGGCAAATGCACTACCTGGTTCCATAATCACTCGAAGGTGAGGATAGCGAGATTTGAATCCTTTGAGCGTAGATACAAGATGTTCTACGTCATAGTCGGCACGTGTCAAAAGATGTCCTCCTCCAAAGTTAATCCATTCCAATTGGTCAAACCATCCAGAGAATTTCTCTTCAATGTGTTTCAGTGTATTTTCAAACGCGTAACTACTACTTTCGCAATGGCAATGGATGTGAAAGCCACGAATATCGTTCGGAAGTTGTGTAGGTAACGCACTGTTCAGCACGCCAAAGCGAGAACCAGGTGCACAGGGGTCGTAAAGTGCTGTTTCAATCTCTGAGTATTCTGGATTGACACGGAGTCCGCAACCCACTAGTTGGTCGGCACCGTGTGTTTGGTTCCATTCGTTGACTAACGGCTGGAAACGTTCATATTGACTCAGGGAGTTGAAAGTAATTACTGACGAGCAGCGAAGCATTTCGTTGAATGTGTCTTCCTCGTAAGCGGGAGTATAGGTGTGTGCGCGACTACCAAATTCTTCAAAGGCTAGGCGTGCTTCATAGGGGGAAGAGGCTGTGGTGTGGCTGATGTACTCACGAAATATTGGGAAAGTGCGCCAAAGTGCAAAGGCTTTGAAAGCAAGAATGAATTCTACGCCTGCACGTTGAGCAACACTTTGTATAAGTGTCAAATTTCGACGAAGAAGTTTTTCTTCCAATATGTAAGCGGGAGAAGGGATACCTGGGTATTGTGACATAGAGAAGGGAGTATTCGAAGGAAGAGTTCGTTGGAATCTTGATGTTGTACAACAAAGATGGGATCATATCTTTGTAGTGCGTGAAAATAAGAAACATTTGCGCCCCATCCACGAGAATGGATAGGGCGCAAAACGTATGAAAATGAAGAAACTTCAGTGAAGTGTGTGCTATGGCTTAGTATTCGCCCATTTGTTCTGCCACTTCAGCGCGAACGCGTGCTGCGAAGTCTTCGATAGACATCACTTCTTGTCCGCCACCTTGGCCTTGCACACGCACAGCAACTGTGCCTTCTGCGGCCTCTTTCTCACCTACTACGAGGAGGAAGGGGATGTGCTTCATTTCGTTGTCGCGAATCTTACGGCCAATCTTTTCACTACGATCGTCAATGAGCGTGCGCACATCGGCGGCTTCCAAACGATTGCGAACTTCACGCGCATAGTCATTGAACTTATCGGAGATAGGCAATACCACAGCTTGATCGGGCATCAACCAAAGTGGGAAGTGTCCGGCAGTGTGTTCGATGAGCACAGCAACGAAACGTTCCATAGAACCGAAAGGAGCACGGTGAATCATCACAGGGCGGTGCTTCTTGTTGTCTTCGCCCGTATATTCGAGTTGGAAACGCTCTGGAAGGTTGTAGTCCACTTGAATTGTACCGAGTTGCCAACGACGTCCAAGCGCGTCCTTCACCATGAAGTCGAGTTTTGGACCGTAGAATGCGGCTTCACCATACTCAATCTTTGCGTTAAGTCCCTTTTCTTCGCAGGCTTCAATGATAGCTTGTTCTGCTTTTTCCCAGTTATCTTCCGAACCAATGTACTTAGCGCGGTCTGTTTGGTGGCGAAGAGAGATTTGCGCTTCAAAGTTCTCGAATTTGAGAGCTTTGAAAATGATGAGAATGATGTCCATCACGTTGAGGAATTCCTGCTTCACCTGATCGGGACGGCAGAAAATGTGGGCATCGTCTTGGGTAAATCCGCGAACACGGGTAAGCCCATGCAATTCACCACTTTGTTCGTAGCGATAAACCGTTCCGAACTCAGCTAGACGGAGAGGAAGGTCTTTGTACGAACGAGGCTTCCACGCGAAAATAGCACAGTGGTGAGGACAGTTCATGGGTTTGAGGAAGTATTCTTCGCCTTCTTCAGGTGTAGTGATGGGTTGGAAAGAGTCTTTTCCGTATTTAGCGTAGTGACCCGAGGTGACATATAGATTCTTAGAACCAATATGTGGGGTCATTACTTGTTGATAACCGAAGCGTTTCTGGATGCTCTTGAGAATGTCCTCGAGACGTAGACGAAGGGCTGTGCCTTTAGGCAACCACATTGGGAGACCTTTACCGACGAGTTCAGAGAACATAAAGAGTTCCATCTCTTTACCAATCTTGCGGTGGTCACGGCGTTTAGCTTCTTCAAGAAGTTCCAAGTACTCTTTGAGCATCTTTTGCTTGGGGAAGGTAATACCATATACACGCGTCAGCATAGGGCGTTTTTCATCACCGCGCCAATATGCAGAACTTACAGACATGATTTTGACAGCTTTAATAGAAGCCGTTGTCATAAGGTGAGGTCCGCGGCAAAGGTCGGTGAAATTGCCTTGTGTGTAAGTAGTGATGTTACCGTCTTCTAAGTCGGCAATGAGTTCATTCTTATAGAATTGGCCACGGTCTCCAAAGAATTGAAGCGCCTCAGCCTTTGAGATGGGGCGACGCACAAGAGCTTCTTTCTTCGCTGAGAGCTCGAGCATCTTTTTCTCAATCTTCTCAAAGTCTTCTTCACGAATAGAAACTCCTTCGGGTGGCATAACATCATAATAAAAGCCGTTTTCAATGGCTGGTCCTATGCCGAACTGTGTGCCAGGAAACAATTCTTGCAAAGCTTCTGCCATAAGGTGAGCAGAAGTGTGCCAGAAGGTGCGCTTTCCTTCTTCGTCTTCCCATTTGTAGAGTGCGATAGTTGCATCTTCAGTGATAGGACGATTGAGTTCTACAGTCTTACCATTTACACCGCACGACACTACATCTTGTGCCAATCGGCTTGAGATGCTTTCTGCAATCTGAAGTCCCGTTACGCCGCTTTCGTATTCGCGAACACTGCCATCGGGAAAAGTAATCTTTATCATCGTAACCTGATGTTATTTTATTGCTTTGGATAAATAATGCTTATCTGAAAACTAGAGCAGACTCTTGTCTTCTATGTCTTTATTTTGGCAAAGTTACTTTTTATGCGCCGAACTGCCAAAAAAAACACATGCTTTTTAACGCTTTCTCATTATCTGCGTTTATTTTTCTGGTTCCTTCAATTCTACTTTTGCCAATCTATAGTCTGAGATGAAATGAAACAACTCTCCCATAAGTTTGCAAAACTATGGGAGAGTTACTCAAAAGGATTGTGAGAGGCTTAGGAGCTTTTACGCCTCTCAATTAGTCGTTAATGTACTTTCCAAAGGTTGTGAAACATTGCAAAACCTGCAGTTTGAGACTTTTATCCGCAACTAATCTAGGTCTTAAAGAACAAGAGCCTAACATCTCTACAGCGGGTATGTCTTCATTCTTGATGTTTAGGGTTTCGTCGAGAGATGTGAGAACAAATGCACTACAATCATCTATACACTCTATTTTGTTGGGGTCTCTGATAAAAGCATAACAATCGTCATCTGTAGCTATGATTTTCATTAATAGCATCTGGGTATGTACGCTATCTCGTTCATAGATAAGCACATTCATCGAACGCTTTATTTTATCTAATTCGTGTGGGTACAAGCAACAAACTCGCCAACGAAAATAGACAAACCCGTGTTTCCAGATTTCTTTATGAAGTTGCCGCCAATCTTTCTTGTTGACTTGTAGTGCCATTAAGGGGGCTTCTAGTTCTTCTTGTCTAAGAATTGTCTCTTTGTTCACGACATAGATGGTCATCTTAACAGAATTGTGCTCTGTGGACTTTGATTTGAGTTCGCTGATTTCGGCTTTAAAAGATTCCTCCCATCCCATGTCAAGCAAGGTAGCTATGGCAGCGTTAGAGGTCTTGGGGACATATCCAAGGATAAGGTCAAAATCAAAGTGGTCTGGGTCTCCATCGTAGTCATCGGCTAAGGCAACGGCGACGGCGTTAGTATCATATTTGTTATGTTTTTCACGCACAAGTGCTAGCTTTGCTCCTACATACAGTTCATCCCAAACATCAGAGATATCATGATAAGCTAGACCAGCTATGGGGCATTCTAGTAGTACTTTATGTTCTGGAAGAGAAAAAATTGCCGTCAGACCACAAGGGGTATCATATTCTTTATCCATGAGTTGTATACATAGTTTGAAAACTAGAGTGTATTTGAGAAATATGTAAGTCTTATTAATCGTGAAACGCTTAGATTATCGGCGCGAAGAGAAAAGCCACAATAACACAATGGCACCGACTACTGATGACACTAGTTCCCCGAAGGTATTATCAATGCTGAAATTTGCAAAGGAGAACAAGAGATGTCCTACAACTCCCCCAATTATACCTAAGAAAAGATTTCCCAAGCACCCACTGCTTTTCCCTTTTTGAATCCGACTTGCAATGTATCCTGCGAGTATCCCGATAATTATACTTTTAAGCATATAAATTGATGTTTTAAATACAATGTGGTTTTTTGCAAAGATACGGAATGTCCGTGATATTGCGATATTATTCTTGTAAAATTCAAGATAAACTAGGAACCTAGAGCTAATGTCGAGTCGTAGAGTCAACTGGCAAGTGCAAAAGAACATATTACTAGCGCGTTGTTGTGCGTCAGGAAGTAAAGTAAGCAGGCGCAGGCTACTATCAGACAACATTGTCTCTAGGAGTAATATTTTTCCTCTAAAAAGGTTTTCCCCAACTCCTAGAACTATATTTGTTCTTACGTTTTTCAAATTAAAATAGAATCGTGTGAGACTTCTTTAGTTCGTTTCTGACACATACAAATAGCAATATCAAGAAGAATTACGTGGGAAACGTTTTTTTTTTAGAGAAATCGTTGTTGCAAAACAAAAAAAATACTACTTTTGAACAAAAATACAACAGAGCTTTCTGACAACCTCTGAGTGTCGAATATTATGTTGCTTATTAAAATGTTAATAGGGCGAGATTGTGCATAATAGATATGCCATTGGGCATTGCACAATTTCTAGATATTCAAGGTCAGAATTCAATAATACGTACGGATTTAATAACACAATATGCAGAAACTGTATATATGAGATGATATATAATGGTTATCCCAGCCTTGTGTGCTTATGGGTAGTGTAATACTATCTTGCGCCCACACCTGAATAGCTTTACTCTATAAAACACGATAAGACCTTATCGGTCTTAATTATTACGAGAAACCATCCCTAATAGCAACTTCAGTTGTACCTAGGGGTGGTTTCTACATGTTGGGTTGACGAGTGTAGTTTGTGAGTTACAGTAGTTTCACGGAATGTTATTTTAACTTCGCGGAATACGCCAGCTATAGTCTGGATTCTACTGTGTAAAATAGGTGGGTAAGTGAATAACCGTTTGACTATTGGTTGATAATATCCATTTGCTGTCTCACGGATTCTTCGTGTATGCTCTCGAATACAGTAGCAACAAACTCCGCATTCATACCATATAGAGCCCCTTGTGCTCCGCGTTTTGCTAATATCTCATTGTATCGGTTTGCTTGAAATACCGTCATGTTGTGATCACGCTTATATCTACCAATCTGACGACACACGCGCATTCTCTTTGCCAATAGTTCCATCATTTGATGATCCAAATCGTCTATCTGTTGACGAAGATCGACTATCTCGTCTATTTGTTGGTGTTCGTCACGTATGATAAGTAATGACAAGATATAGTTTAGTACATCAGGGGTGACTTGTTGTGCTGCATCGCTCCATGCCTTATCGGGGGTGCAATGAGATTCTATGATGAGGCCGTCAAAACCTAAGTCCATAGCTTGTTGACAGAGTGGAGCGATGAGTTCGCGTTTGCCTCCTATGTGGCTTGGGTCGCATATAATAGGTAATTCAGGGATGCGACGACGAAGCTCCAAAGGAATCTGCCAAGTAGGGTTGTTTCGATATAATTTATTGTCGTAGCTTGAAAAACCACGATGTATTGCAGCTAATCGTCGAATACCAGCTTGATTAAGACGTTGCATGGCTCCAATCCACAATTCAAGATCCGGACTCACAGGGTTTTTCACCAAAATAGGTAATTCGACTCCTTGTAAGCTATCGGCTAGTGATTGCATCGCAAATGGATTTGCGGTGGTTCGGGCGCCAATCCAGAGCATGTCTAAGCCATATTTGAGACAAAGTTTTACATGTTCTGGCGTAGCTACTTCTGTTCCTACGAGCATCCCTGTAGATTCTTTGACTTGTTGCAACCATTTTAATGCCACTTCGCCATTGCCTTCAAAACCTCCAGGCTTTGTGCGTGGTTTCCAGACTCCAGCTCGAAAGAGGCGACAACCTTTTTGCGCTAGAGCCTTTGCCGTATTGAGAACTTGTTCTTCTGTTTCTGCAGAGCAAGGTCCTGCAATCACTAAAGGACGATGAGTATCTGATGCAAGATCGAGAGGGAGAATATCTAGTTCCATAAGGATATCGTGTTTAAACGTGGTGACGTATGTGTACGTTAATGCAAAGATACGACAAAAGAAGGAGAATATAATATAAAATGGGAAAGAGGGCTATGGAAAAATCTATCTTCCCAAACTCTGGATAAGAAAGGCTCCTAACTTTTATGATAGAAGGGAATTGTAGAGCCTCGATTAGATTAACAAAAATGTAATGAAAAGCCGGGGGAGATAGCAACTATATAGTCGAGGAGTACAAGTATATTACACAACAAAAACGATGAGATGACAGACACAGTAGGCAAAGCGTTGAAAGTTTAGTTGACTTCTCGTTGTTTTTAGGTGAAATACTTGGTAGTTTCTGCGTTTCTACTTAATTTTGCGCTAAAATTTCAATTGCATCTATGGATATCTTTAAGATTAAAAGAGGACTCGATCTCCGGCTGACTGGCGAAGCCAAGCATTCAGTGGTAGAGGCTAAGCCCTCGTTGGAGTATGCGTTGCGACCACATGACTTTTTAGGAATAACCCCTAAAGTTCTTGTGAAAGAAGGAGTTGCCGTACTCGCAGGAACTCCCTTATTTGTGGACAAAGCAACGGAGAAAGTAAAGTTTGTTGCACCCGTAAGTGGCATTGTGACGAGTGTAGAGCGCGGCGAACGTCGCAAGTTGCTCAGCATTCGCATACAACCCGATAATGTACAGGCTGCAAAAACTTTTGAAATCCCATCTTCTAACCAACGAAATGCAGAAAATATGACTGCTCTCTTGTTAGAGAGTGGACTTTTTGCATATCTACGTCAACGTCCCTATGACGTTGTACCTTCACCAGATGTAGCACCTCGTGACATCTTCGTGAGTGCATTTTCATCAATGCCATTGGCTGCAGACTTTACCATTGTTGCAGCTGGTCAAGAAGAAGATTTCAAAGCAGGTATCACGGCTCTGGCTCATATAGCTAAAGTACATGTAGGAGTAAATCCAGAACAGCTTAACACGAAACTCCTTCCCATCGAAGCGAATAATGTAGACGTAGCCTGCTT
>JABZGM010000071.1 GCA_015259235.1 Alloprevotella sp.
GCAAATAGAAACACAAAAAAAGCAGGAAATAAAGGACCAACAAGCTTGGAAGTTCAACCTTTAATTGCGAGAATAGACAACTTTCAAGCATGGACACACAACTATAAATAACGCGCGCGCGAAGAAAATTCATGCAACAGCGGTGAAGGTAAATATGCGTACTCAAAAACAACAAAAGTGGCGAAGCGCGCTTTGCACTTCACCACTAAGTTTCTACTCGTTTTCAAGAAGAAAGAGCATTGCTCATTTTGCTCCATATTTATCTTCAAACTCACAGAGCAGCTTCTGAAATTCTTGAGGAATATAGTTCATCGCTTTTTGGCGCATATCTTCAGGAATACCGTAGAACGCTTCGGCAATTCCCCCAGTGATGCAACCAATCGTGTCGCTATCCCCGCCAATGCTCACCGCATTGCGGACGGCATCTTCAAAGTTATCTGCTTTGAGCGCGCAAATGATGGCTTGCGGCACACTGTCTTGGCAAATTCCGCCATTGCCTTGTCCATCGATGCCACGCCAGGAATAACGTTGCTGCAGTTTCTCAACCTCCATCGTCAAGTCATAACCGAATTGTTGTGTGATGCGTTTTTCGATGTCCGATGCCGAAGTTCCTTGTCGCGCCCACAAAATCGCCATCGCGGTTGCTTGTGCTCCTTTCACACCTTCAGGATGGTTGTGGGTGCAATCGGCAGATTTCTTAGCCCACATCATCACTTCTTCTTCCGAATCAAAAGCCCAACCTACAGGCGCAACGCGCATGGCACTACCATTACCACAACTATTATAAGGCAACGCTGCTCCACCTCTAGCTTTCTCAATGACCCATTGTTGGAACATCCCTCCATAACTCCCCATCGGGCATGGATAGTTCATGGCGTATGCACAATAGAATTCTGCAGCATCTCCTCCACGCAAGATCCATTCTGCGGTGGCAAAAGTGAGAATACTATCATCGGTACACTCCATTCGGGTTTGAAAAAAAGGAAAGTCTTTAGTGCGGATATTATCGAACTCATAAATGCTTCCAACAATATCACCAATAATTGCGCCTAACATATCTATCGTGAATTAGGATTAAACAAAAGAGAACCGCATTTTATAATCAATTTCATTCGTATGAGGTCAGTGGCAGTAGCTTACGATGAAACAAAGATACGCAAAATAATGGAGAAACAGAACGTGATACGAAACAACTTTAATAAGACGATAGAGAAAAGCCGTTGGCACTCTTTGTCAATATCTCATTTTCTGTTATCTTTGCATGACAATTTCTAGCTAAATCATTCGCATTCTATCTACCAATCATCTGCAACAATGAATAATACCTCTATCAAATCTCGCCTCATTGGCATGAACTTCCTAGAGTTTGCTGTGTGGGGAGCTTATCTCATCTCCATGGGCGGCTTTTTAGCCAGCAAAGGCATGGGAGCCAACATCGGCTGGTTCTACTCCATCCAAGGTGTCGTGTCCATCTTTATGCCAGCGATTGTGGGCATCTTGGCAGACCGTTTCATCCAAGCCCAGCGCATGCTCGCTATTTGCCACTTCATCGCTGCAATCTGCATGATTGGTGTGGGTGTCATCGGCAGCCAAGCGGAGTTTAGTTTTTGGGAAATCTTCCCCATCTACACCCTCAGTGTGGCAGCCTATATGCCAACTCTTGCGTTGTCTAACTCCGTATCTTATAATGCCCTCGAGAAATATAATCTCGACACGGTGAAAGCCTTCCCCCCCATCCGTATATTCGGCACCATCGGTTTCATCATCTCTATGTTGGCAGTCGATTTCTTGGGTTGGCAGCACGGTCCCCAACAGTTTTATGTTTCTGCAGGTTGGGGACTTATTCTAGCCCTCTATGCGCTCACTCTTCCTGCGTGCCCCACTGCCAAACGAAATTCAAGGAAAAATAAAGGTTTGGTCGAAGCCATGGGATTGCGCGCCTTTGCCCTATTCAAGCACCGCCGCATGGCATTTTTCTTCATCTTCTCTATGCTGCTCGGGGTAAGTTTGCAAATCACCAATGGATTTGCCAACACCTTCATCAGTAGCTTCAGCGCCCAAAAGGCATTCGAGGGAGTGTTCTTTGTGGATCATGCTAATTTATTGATTTCACTTTCACAGATTTCAGAAACATTCTGCATCCTGTTGATACCTTTCTTCCTGAAACGCTATGGCATCAAGACCGTGATGCTCATTGCCATGATGGCTTGGGTGCTACGTTTTGGACTATTTGCCATTGGCACTCCCGCCTTCCCCAAAGTCATCTTCCTCATTCTCTCCATGATCGTCTATGGTGTAGCGTTCGACTTTTTCAATGTCTCTGGTTCGCTCTTCGTGGACAAGGAATGCGACTCTTCCATTCGTTCCAGCGCACAAGGTCTGTTCATGCTCATGACCAATGGCATTGGTGCCTCTGTCGGCATGGTGGGCGCACAATGGGTGGTCAACCAACACACCCAAAACGTGAATGGTGCGCAGATTGGTGACTGGGCTAGCGTGTGGTATACCTTCTCTGGTTATGCTCTTGCCGTAGGTATTGCCTTCTTCTTCCTCTTCCATGAGGAAAAGAGCCCCAATCAAGTCGAAAAATAGCACATTGTGATCTCGGGGCATCTGCTCAAGCACAAAAAAGCCCTAGAATATCATTCGGCTAAAGAATAAGTTTGGCGCACCTCAGCAGAATATTCTTCTGAAGTGCGCCATTTTCTTCGAAAAAAGAGAAGATTTTCAAACAAAATTCGGTAGGATTAAAAACGACAACCTATCTTTGCAGAAAATTCAGCGTCACATCACGTACTGCACTTCCTCAAAGTTAGATTGTTATTAGGCAGTTGCTGACGATTAAATCACCAAACTTCACAGTATCCTATTATGGCAGAACAACATCCCCACATCGACACCCTTTGTCTCACTGCAGGTTGGAATCCTAAAAACGGCGAGGCACGTCAGTTGCCCATTGTGCAAAGCACCACTTTCAAATATGAGTCAACGGAACAAATGGCGCGCCTATTTGATTTGGCGGAGTCTGGTTATTTCTACTCTCGCTTAGCCAATCCCACGTGCGATGCTGTGGCTGCCAAAATTACAAAATTAGAAGGTGGTGCAGCAGGTTTGCTCACTTCGAGTGGACAAGCTGCCAACTTCTTCGCAGTGTTCAACATCTGCAATGCTGGCGACCACTTCATCGCCACCAACGGCATCTATGGCGGCACTTTCAACCTCTTTGCCGTAACGCTCAAGAAAATGGGCATCGACTGTACCTTTGTCAGTCTCGATGCCACTGACGAGGAAATTCAAGCTGCTTTCCGCCCCAACACGAAGTTGGTGTTTAGCGAAACCGTCACTAACCCTGGTTGCCGTGTGTGCGACATTGAGCGTTGGGCAGGCTTTGCACATGCCAACGGAGTGCCGCTCGTGGTGGACAACACCTTCCCCACCCCAGTAAATTGTCGCCCCATCGAATGGGGAGCCGACATCGTGACCCACTCCACGACGAAATATCTCGACGGACAAGGTCGCTGTGTAGGAGGTTGCGTCATCGACAGCGGCAAGTTTGATTGGTCTGCTCATGCCGACAAATTCCCAGGTTTGACACAGCCTGACGAAAGTTATCACGGACTGACTTACACAGAAACCTTTGGCGAAGTGGCGTATCTGGTTAAAATCATCGCCCAACTGCAACGCGACTTCGGTTGCTGCCAAAGCCCTCAAAATGCTTATCTACTCAACAACGGCATTGAAACACTGCATTTGCGTATAGAGCGTCATGTAGAAAACGCGCGCCGTGTCGTAGATTTCCTCAAAAAAAATCCTCAAGTGGCTTGGGTGAATTATGCTGGCGACAAGGACAGTCTGGATTATACATTGGCACAAAAATATCTTCCCAATGGCAGTTGCGGTGTGCTCTGCTTCGGTCTGAAGGATAAGTCGAGAGAAGCTGCTGTTCGTTTTCTCGACGCCCTTCGCCTCATCAACATTGCCACCCACGTGGCAGACGCTAAGAGTTGCGTGCTCCACCCTGCTAGCCACACACACCGTCAACTCTCTGACGAACAATTAGAAGCCGCTGGCATCCCCGTCGACCTCATTCGTTTGAGTATTGGTATTGAAAATGCTGACGACCTCGTAGCCGATTTGGAACAAGCCCTCCAACAATTCTAAGGCTTCCATCCAGCGCTCGTCTAACCGCTCACCAATTCTATGGAATATCCTCCACAACTAGACATCATCTCTATCCTCGGTCCCACCGCCTCGGGCAAAACGTCCTTGGCGGTGGCACTGGCGTATTTATTAGGCACCGAAATCATCAGTGCCGACTCTCGTCAAGTCTATCTACGCATGGATCTCGGCACAGGCAAAGACCTTGAAGACTACCTCATCGATGGTCACGCTGTGCCCTATCATCTGATTAACATCGAAGAACCTGGCACCAAATACAATCTTTATCGCTATCAGCACGATTTTTTTGAAACCTTGGGAGAGATGCGTTCACGCGGTCTTCGCCCTGTCGTGTGTGGGGGTACGGGACTGTATCTAGAAAGCGTGATTCGCGCTTACAACATCAGCCATGTGCCGCAGAATCCTGCATTGCGTGCAGAGCTGGAAGGACAGTCGCTCGAAGCACTCACCGCCCTTCTCAGTGAACTGAAAGCACGTTCGGGACAAACGATGCACAACACGACTGATGTGGACACTGCCAAACGTGCCATTCGAGCCATCGAAATCGAGACCTACAATCTCGAACACGGAGCCAGTGAGCGCAACTGCCCCACCCTTCGCAACATCACATTTGGTCTGTCCCTCGATCGTGAAGTGCGTCGCCAACGCATCACCGAGCGTTTGCACCAGCGTCTCGAAAACGGCATGGTGGCAGAAGTGCAAAGTCTCCTCGATGAAGGCATTCCAGCCGAAGATCTCATCTATTATGGTTTGGAATACAAGTTCCTCACCCTCCATTGCACTGGTCAACTGTCTTATGACGAAATGGTGCAGCAACTGGAAACAGCCATCCACCAGTTTGCCAAGCGCCAAATGACTTGGTTTCGCGGCATGGAGCGCCGTGGCTGCCCCATCCACTGGATTGATGCCATGTTGCCCACGGACGACAAACTTGCCATCATCGAGGAAACTCTGAAGACACTTTGATTTTTTTTCAAGTCCTCAGTTTCCCCTTCATCGTTTTGCAGGTGATCAATCTTCGGATGCAAAAGTATCGCCACACGAGTAGAAAAGCGTGTCAAAGCTGTATATAGACAAGAAATTCAGCTATTGACTGCATTTTTCCACCAAATTATTTGGTGGTATCGACAAAACATTGTACTTTTGCACTCGCAAACCAGCAACAATGGCGAGGTAGCTCAGCTGGTTAGAGCGCAGGATTCATAATCCTGAGGTCCCGGGTTCAATCCCCGGCCTCGCTACACGAAAAGACCCAAGCGATGCTTGGGTCTTTTTTTGATTTTCACAGATATATCATTTAGGCTAAACTATTTTCCTTGGATTGAGATGGCAGATTCCTTTCACTCAACAGTGATGCGTCTGTTTTGATTCAGGACTTCTGATTTTACTGAAAAAGAATTTATTATGAGCTATAATTTCAAGAGAATCTTTTTCTCGCTATTCCTCTTGATAGGGTTTGTGTTGCCCACCCTATCACAAAACACATTGCAAGATGGCTACTATCGGATTATTAGTAAGCACAATAGTTTGCCCATCCATGTTCACAACCGACAACTGGGCTATGTTTCAGAACAAGCTGGTAAAGAGAATGGCATGGATTTGTCCCGAGTGTGGAAGGTAAAGCAGGTAGACGGCACCTATTGGATCGTCAATGTAGGTGAAGCACTCCCTATAGAACAACACGGCATGCTTAATGTCACATTCTCTGTGGGATATGCTCCGGCTCACTATTACATTAAAGCTGCTAGCGGTGACGAAGGGAATGGGTATTACGTAATTTCTACAAACAAAGATTTCTCAGGAAGAGAACTCTGGCACAATGGTGGCAGTGGTTTGGTGCAAAACTGGGAGGGAGTCAACAGCAAACAAAACTTTTGGAAGTTTCAGCCGCTCACTGATGAAGAAAAGAAAAGTGTAGAAAGTTTTGAACAGCAATGGTCTAAACTAGAAACTGGTTTCAAACATCTCGAGACACTCAGACAGGGTGGATTATATCGTGTCAAGAATGCGCAAGGTCACTATTGGCAGGAGGATGCAAACAACCATCAGATAAAGACGACATCAACGAAGGACAAAACTGACTTCAGTGCGCTATGGATTGTAGAAGCCAATGGCGACGGTTTTGCTTTGCGCAACGCATCAACTAGTCGTTATGTCGCTCCTGCAGATGGAGAAAAACCCATCTCAACGACTTTAGACAATAGAAAACTGTGGTTGGATTTCAAACACAGCACTGAATCATATTATAATATCAGTGGCAATAACACTTTCGCAGATGGTAGTTGCTTTGTTACTACCTCTAACAACGCATTGAAAGGTGGTAACGCTCGCAACAAGACCACCACACAAAATGGAGAATCCAACGCGCAAACGACAGTATTTTCTCCAAACACTGCTGCGGATTGGCAATTAGAGCCCGTTACTGATGTCTCTGACGATGAGATTAAGACTGCTATTCGCAATAAAACGAATGCAGCCTTTGAGCCTACAGAAAACAAATACTACATTATCCGCAATGTGGCATATCCCACTCGCGTCCTCACCACTCGCGTTAATACAAACGAGGTGAGTGGTGACGAACGTAACCCACGCGAGATGGGACAGATATGGACTTTTGAGAAGGTAGGCAATCAATGGGCTATTCGTAGTGTGGTAGACCAACGCTATGTTGGGAACCAAGCTGCGAGTTCTAACCCTTATCAAATGAACAGCACAAAAGTGTCATTCTCAGTACAACAAAAGGACAAGTGGTTTCCATACTTAGCTTTTGTGGCTCGCAACGATGAAAGCCTGCACTGCGCGAGTTCACGAGGTTTTAGTGTTGTAAACTGGAGTGCTTCAGCAACTGCTTCGAAATGGCAATTAGAAGAAGTGCAACTGAATCAAGACGAACTCAACGCCTATAAGGATAAAGTCAACACTCAGAAACAATTGACCAATGAGCGTGCGAAGTTTACAGACAAATTGCAGCTATTTTTCGATGACTACGCTTGTACTCAATTAAAGGCTACCTACCAATCCATGTCTGTTGAGAATTTCAAAGCAGCCTTAAAAGCGCAACAACTTCCACAACTACTCATCGACATGGCTGTGCGTGTGAAGATCAACAAATGGAATGAGAACACGGACGCAAATAAATACGAGAAACTTTTCCGTATTCAAGAGTATCAGGCTTACAGTCACCCTCAAAAATGGGCAAACAACAACCAGTTGATGCCTACAAACTTCGGACAATACTCTCAACTCACCAACCCAACAGGTATCACTATCCCTGAAAAGGAATATGTTTTACTCTTCGTTGACCAAGATGCTCCTAAAGACTGCGAACTTAATGCAGAACTTGTTCAAGGAAAGAGTACAACCGGAAGTAAAGAGAGACTGCACAAAGGATTTAATGTCATTTACTCAGACGCTCCAGCTCATTTATATATTAACTACGTGATAAACAACGTAGACTTGAAATATACTGAGCAACCCAAAATTCGCATTCACGTAGAAGGTGGTAAAACCAATGGCTTCTTTGATGCTAACACCATGAAGAATGAGGATTGGGACAAACTGCGTTCCCTCAAAGAATTTGGTTTCTTCACCGACGATGTGATTCGCTTGAAGTCTAAACATACAATCCATAGCGTCAGCCTCCGCGGTGTAGAAGAACAACAAGAAAAAGGGAACTGGATTTACGACGGAAAAGACAAAGGTATCACCGGAGTTCTCGGTAAATGGGACTGGGTGCACGAACTGGAACAAGAATACTTCCGTCCAGAACAATTTGCAGGACGTTTCAACTGCTTGATGTTCAGCACAGACGCTGCTGGACTTTATGCCTTCCCTTATGGTACATTCATCGGAACTGTCAGCACCACTTTCAGTTACAAGGAATGGGCTAAAGGTGGTCAATATGACGATGGTGGTAACCTCTGGGCTGTGGTGCACGAAACTGGTCACCACTATCAGAAACTCTTCAACTTGGCACGCTGCTTGGAGAGTTCTAACAACCTCTGGTCGAACATTGCACTCTGGAAACGTGGTGCGAGTGTGAGTCGTTTGCAAGCGCCACAAAAACTCTTCAACCGCTTCAACGATAAGAATTATTCATGGCTTAACATGGATTTGGGAGATCGCACACGTATGTACTGGCAGTTGTGGTTGTACTACGTGGAATTGGGACACAAACCCGATTTCTTCAAAGATTTGTTTGCCAAATTCCGCAATAATCCCATCAATTTCGCTAACGCAAACACCGACTTTTTGCGATTTGCTCAATTCTGTAGCGAGGTGGCAGAAGAAGACCTCACGGAGTTCTTCGACTTCTACGGATTCTTCAATAAGGTTGGTAAAGACATTACTTACAAGTATAATGATGACTTCTACGACAAAGCTTATGGTGGTGCAACCATCAGCATAAGTCAAGAAGACATCAATGCTTGCAAGGCTGCGATGGCGAAATATCCCCAAAAGAACACCAACCTTATCTTCATCGACGAGCGCATTCGCAAAACCCCTGCCACCTATGAAGGTCACAAGGAAGGTGAAATGCGTTGGGGAACAATCGGTGGAATGGATCCTGGTGACAACCGAGTGTTTGGTGACGTGGGTCACTACGAAGACTTCGGAACTCCCACCAAAGCGGGTACTACGGCTGCTCCCCAATCTGTGTTGTTGGATGGTCGCACAGTGCGCATTCAAGGCACCGGAGCTGTGGGATATAAAGTCTACGACGATAAAGGAAATCTCGTGATGGTGGCTAACGCCAACGACTTCCTAATTCCTGAAAAACTGGATCTCTCAAAGATTTCTATCAAAGTGATAGGTGGTAGTAGAAATGAAGTCGAGGTTATCAAGAATGGCGTAGTGCTCCCTGCTTATAAAAAGCGATTCACATTCGACAACCCTGCCAACCTCACCTTGTCAGATGGTAAAACTTCTCCTCTCGGCAAATACCATATCCGCCGACACGATGCTATAGATGGAAAGTTCTACTATTTGACGCAAGAAGGACGTCCCACTGATCAAATAGAAAAAGCTGGTCAATTCCTCGTTGCAGCAAGTAGAATTTCTGGTGAATATAACATCTATTCTGTAGGAAAGCAACAATGGATTTCCTACGATCCTAATAAGAACTATTGGGGGTATCTTGGTTTTGGGTACGGTGAGCCTAACCTCTTCCGCTGGAGCAACGAAATGACGCAGGCTCAAACATGGAAAATCACCCATCAGGACACTTACTACAACATTGCGCTGCAAAAAGATCAGAAAGTCCTTTGGAACTGGCATGGTGGTGCCCACGCCACAAG
>JABZGM010000072.1 GCA_015259235.1 Alloprevotella sp.
GCCACAAAACCGTGCCAATGCAATGAGCGCACATACCTGAAAGACGCCACGACTGCCACTTATGCACTTCCCTCTAGGAAACAAACATATCTATTCTATTTAATATCTATCACAATGGCATTAGATCTTACCCAGCATGGTATTTTCGGTACTACCGAAATCGTGCACAACCCTTCTTACGAACAACTTTTCGAAGAAGAAACTAAGGCTACCCTTGAAGGTTATGAAAAAGGTCAAGTAACCGAACTCGGCGCTGTAAACGTGATGACTGGTGTTTACACTGGTCGCTCACCTAAGGACAAGTTCATCGTTGTTGACAAAAACTCTGAGGACACTGTATGGTGGACTTCTGAAGAGTACAAGAACGACAACCACCCCATGACTGAAGAGGCTTGGAACGTGGTGAAGGATCTTGCCAAGAAGGAACTTTCTAACAAGCGTCTTTTCGTTGTTGACGGTTTCTGCGGTGCTAACAAGGACACTCGTCTTGCTGTTCGCTTCATCGTTGAAGTAGCTTGGCAAGCACACTTCGTGACCAACATGTTCATCAAGCCCAGCGCTGAAGAACTCGCTAACTTCACTCCTGACTTCGTGGTGTACAACGCTTCTAAGGCTAAGGTAGAAAACTACAAAGAACTCGGTCTCAACTCTGAAACTGTTGTAGCTTTCAACATCACTAGCAAGGAACAAGTTATCCTCAACACTTGGTACGGTGGTGAAATGAAGAAGGGTATGTTCTCTATGATGAACTACTACCTCCCCCTCCGCGGCATCGCTGCTATGCACTGCTCTGCTAACACCGACCTCAACGGCGAAAACACTGCTGTGTTCTTCGGTCTTTCTGGTACTGGTAAGACTACCCTCTCTACCGATCCTAAGCGTCTCCTCATCGGTGACGACGAACACGGTTGGGACGACAACGGTGTCTTCAACTTCGAAGGTGGTTGCTACGCTAAGGTTATCAACCTCGACAAGGAAAGCGAACCCGACATCTACGCTGCTATCAAGCGCAACGCTCTCCTCGAAAACGTTATCGTTGACGCTAACGGCAAGATCGACTTCGCTGATAAGACTGCGACTGAAAACACTCGCGTAACTTATCCTATCGATCACATCAAGAACATCGTACGCCCTGTTTCTGCTGCTCCTGCTGCTAAGAACGTCATCTTCCTTTCTGCTGACGCATTCGGTGTATTGCCTCCCGTTTCTATCCTCGACGCTAACCAAACTCAGTACTACTTCCTCTCTGGCTTCACTGCTAAACTCGCAGGTACAGAGCGCGGTATCACTGAGCCTACTCCCACTTTCTCTGCATGCTTCGGTCAAGCGTTCCTCGAACTCCACCCCACTAAGTATGCTCAAGAGCTCGTGAAGAAAATGGAAGCTAACGGTTCTAAGGCTTATCTCGTGAACACTGGTTGGAACGGTACTGGCAAGCGTATCTCTATCAAGGATACTCGCGGTATCATCGACGGCATCCTCTCTGGTGCTATCCTCTCTGCTCCTACCAAGAAGCTCCCCATCTTCAACTTCGAAATTCCTACTCAACTCGAAGGCGTTGCTACTGAAATCCTCGATCCTCGCGACACTTACGCTGAAGCTTCTCAATGGGAAGAAAAGGCTAAGGATCTCGCAGCTCGCTTCGTGAAGAACTTCGCTAAGTACACCACCAACGAAGCTGGTAAGGCTCTCGTTGCTGCTGGTCCTCAGCTCTAATAGACTATCTTTAGTCTACAAAAGCCTCATGGCGCATTCCACATCAGTGGGATGCGCCATTTTTCTTTCTAATCGGATAATCCCACTAAAGGCAGAAAATCTGTCAAACTTCCGCAAACTCATCTTTGTTTCCCTCCACTTTCATCAAACACCCCCATAAAATCCTCATAAATCATCACTGACTGCGTTAAACTGAATCAAGATACATATTCTCGTTCTCACATCTAAAACGCGCTACAACGCAAAAAAAGCTCCTGAGGCTTCACATGAAGTCTCAGGAGCATATAGGTTTAACCCAATAAAATAGGTCTAAATCCTAGTAAATAGAGGAGTAATTACTTTTATTTGATACTCTTCAATTCGATGGTGAAGAGCAATGTAGAGAAAGGAGGAATGCCACGAGTGCCGCGCTCACCGTAAGCAAGGTTGTAAGGGAGGCAAACTTCATACTTAGAACCCACCTTCATGAGTTTCACAGCTTCAGACCAACCTTTGATGACTTGGTTCAAACCGAAAGTAGCAGTTTCGCCACGTTGGTAGCTACTGTCGAACACTGTGCCATCCACGAGTTTGCCTTCATAGTGCACTTCCACCTGAGAAGTATCGGCAGGCATCGCACCATCACCTTGTTGCAACACCTTGTAAAGCAAACCAGAGGGAGTAGACTTCACACCCTTTTGCTTAGCATATTGCGCCAAGAAATCAGCATTGCGCTTCTTGAGTTGTTGCGTGTAGTAGTCGTATTGTTGTTGCTCAATCTTGGTGGCAGAGTCGGCAGAAAGCGTGTTGGTCTTCAACAGACCTTCAGTGAGACCCTTGACGAAAACAGCTTGATCCACATAAGTGGTGTCACCCTTACCAGTAGCTTGCTGGTTCATGCTTTGCACGATTTGAGGCATCTGCTTCTTGATGTCGATAGAAGCCAACAAAGCACGGAGTTTTGCAGTCTCTTCAGCAGAGTATTCAGTGGTGAGTCCCGCAACGAAGTCCTTGATGTGTGCAGAGTCTACACCAGCACGCTGAGCGAGATATTGCGCCAGGCTAGCAGATTGAGCCACACCAGCAGCATAAGAGAAGTCGGCACCATTCACAGGCTTCACCATCACGGGTTGTGCCGCTTTCTTGTTGTTTTTCTTTGTTTTCTTTGCAGCAAAGGCAGAGAATGAAAGGGTAGCAGCGAGTGCCACTACGAGTATAGAACGTAATTTCATTTGTAGTGAGTTTCTATTTTTTGAGAATAGTCAAAAACAGACACAGAGGAAACAGAGTTTAGTCCGTTTCCTCTGTGTGTGAATGAAAGATGTGTGGCTATTCCAGTGCGGTTTGCCACAATCTTTGTGTCATGTTTTGTAGCAAATTGACTTACATGCCCATTTGCATCTGAGGAGCCGCTGGCTGTGCAGGAGCATCAGACACACTCACGAGTTTGATTTTGAAAACCAAAGCAGAGTAGGGAGGGATAGGACCTTGTTCTTGATCACCATAAGCGAGATTCCAAGGGATGTAAACTTCCCATTCGCTGCCCACCTTCATGTTGGTCAAAGCGATGGTCCAACCCTTGATGACTTGGTTAGCAGGGAACTTCACAGTCTTGTCTTGTGAAGAGTCAAACACCTTACCATTGATCAAGCGACCTTCGTAGCTCACTTCGCACACTTGAGTTGCTTTGGGAGTAGCTCCAGTGCCATCCTTCACTTCTTTGTAGTAAACACCACCAGGAAGCGCCTTTACACCAGCAGTTTTAGCAATCTTAGCGATGAATTCCTCGTTAGCCTTCTTAGCAGCACCATACACCTTCTCATTAGCCTTAGCTGACATCACTTGCATCTTCTGTTGCATGTACATGGTAGCTTGATTACGATGAAGCGTGTCCTTGCCCACGATAAGTGCAGACACACCATTCTTACCATCGATCATACCTGCAAGCACATTCTTCGCACTGAGGTGCTTAGTGCTATCACCAGCAAACACTTGACCTTCCACTTGAGGGAAAAGGCGAGTTTGGAGTTGAATACCACTTTGCATACCGAGTTGGTAAGCCAAAGCCTTCTTATCGTCTGCCATGCTCATACCTTCCTTCATACCCTTGAAGAACGCATCTACAAAAGCAGAGTCACTACCAGCTTGCATGAGATATTCTTTGATTTGCTCGGGAGTAGGAGATTGTGAAAGACCCACAGCATAAGACAAGCTGTCTACTTCGTCTTTCAAATCGCCAGTAGCAGCAGGTTGTTTGCTACCACCGCAAGCACTGAAGAGTGCTGTAGCAGCCACGAGGGCGCCAAAAAGTACTTTTTTCATATTGTTGTTTTATTATTATCTAGGGGAGAAATTCTTTACCCTCTATCCGTGCATACTTTCAAAATCGAGAAGTATTAGGATCGTGGGGTAGGGGAAATCGTTATTGATTATTCGTTGATACCAAGCAATTCCACATCAAATACGAGGGCTGCATAAGGAGGAATTGCACCACCCGCGCCTTGTGCACCGTAAGCAAGCTCGTAAGGAATGAAGAAACGGAACTTAGCACCGAGGCTCATGAGCTGAAGACCTTCGGTCCATCCCTTGATCACACCTTGGAGAGGGAAGCTCGTAGGTTCACCACGTTGATAGCTGCTGTCAAACACAGTGCCGTCAATCAAACGACCCTCGTAGTGGCAGCGCACGCTGTCGGTAGCCACAGGCTTCTGACCGATAGCATCGGTGAGCACTTTATATTGCAAACCAGAAGCAGTGGTGGTCACACCTTCGCGTTTTGCATTCTCTGCGAGGAACTTTTCACCAGCTTCGCGAGCTTCACGACCAGCAAGTTCTTGTTGCTCCTTCATGTATTCTTGCACCATGCCTTGTGCTTGCACTTCTGTCATTTCTGCTTTTTCACCTTTGAGCACTTGCTCTACGGCGCGAGTGAATTCTGCGGTGACAAGACCGTCGATGTTCATACCCTTGAGATTATGACCGATGAGAAGGCCGAGGGCGTAAGAGAGTTTTTCCATAAAAGGGGATTGATGTTTTTTGATTCTTATTGAAGGGAGTGCTACTACATTCGTCTCACTCTCACGCCATCGCGCAAAAGTCGAGGAAATATAGGGGCACATTCTGATACGCAAAAATAATCATTTCGTTTCGTTTGAACGAACAACGCGATTGTTTTTTGCGTCTTACGCTACTTTTCTTCTGTTTACCGCTATATTTCCAAGCGATTCTCCGTCGGTGATGTCTTATTCTCGTTCATCTCCGTTTCTGATTTATAGAAGTGTTGCACGATTAAGCCAGCCAATGTAAAGCCAAACATAGCCGTGATGTGCGACATCGTGCCATTGATTTGCGCCTTGCGTTCATTCCAATTATGCGAGAGCAGGTCTTCACGCCCCTCTTGCGACGTCGTGCTCTCCGCTATCGTGGGCTCGTAGCCATCCACGTCAGCTTCTCCCAAGTTAGGCAGCACTTCGTCGCTATACACGCAGAGAAATTTCTTGGCAGGGCGCACTTTCTGATGCTTCATCTTCTTGCGCAACGCACGACCCAGCGGACATCCGCGCACTTTCATGAACTCTGCCACTTGGATGCGCGTAGGATCCATCTTCAAAGCTGCTCCCATGGAGGAGTAGAGTAGGGCATCGGTGCGGCTTGCCGTGAGTAGCAAGTGTGCTTTCTCTGCGAGAGAGTCGATGGCATCGATGATTACATCATATTCATTCAACCGAAAACTTTCGGAGTTTTCCGCATTGTAAATGTCTTGGATTGCAGTGATTTCAGCTTCAGGGTTGATGCTGAGCAGGCGTTCTTTCAGCACCTCCACTTTCACCTGTCCCACGGTTTCGGTGGTCGCCATGAGCTGTCGATTCACATTACTGATGTTCACGCGGTCTGAGTCGACGATGGTGAGGTGTTTCACCCCAGATCGCACCAAACTCTCGGCACACCAACTGCCCACACCTCCCACGCCAAAGAGGATTACGCGGATGTCGTGCAAGCGTTGTAAAGGGGCATCGCCCATGAGCAAGCGTGAGCGATGAAATATTTGTTGTTCTAGTGTAGGTTGTGTCATGAGGATATGTAGAATATTCTGTCTGGTTGGAGTAACCCCAATGACCTATCTCTCATGAAATAGGTCACATGCCATCCGAAAAAAGGGACTTTCTCCGAAGAGAAAGTCCAATGAATTGAAGTATTTCAGAATCTTAGTTCACGGTGATTTCGTCGACAAAGAAGAAGGCTTGCTTTCCAGCGGCTTCTTCGTGCCAAGACGGAATGCTCGTTTCTGGTTGTGCCACAATCTTCAGCAATCGTGCTGTAGTGGGCGTAAAATCATATACGTGATGTTTAATGCCATTCTTGTCGGCTTGGGTGAGAGGTGCGTAGTCTTTGGAAACTATGGTGTTCCAAGTCTTACCACCATCCACCGAAACTGCAATTTCTACGTGACGAGCATCGTAAATCCAGTCGCCTTTTTCCACACATACATTGAACGCCACTTGACTCACTGTCGTGTTTTCGCCCAAATCGATGATGGCTTCCATAGGCTTTTCGAGGAATCCAATCCAACGGCTAGAGTTGTAGCTGGTGTTGCTCGCTACAAGACCATCAACCAATGTCTTTGCACCATCAAATTTGTAGCTGGCATGAGGTTCATTCACCAAGGTGATGTTGCGCGCAGTGGATTTAGAGAAGTGGAAATCTTCTTTTTCCACATGGCTACGTTGATATTGATTAGGAGCAACTTCGTGGAAAGCTACGGCACGGAATTTCACATCGCTCTTGAAATCCAGAGGTTGTGTGTAGCGCGTGCTTTGCTGTGTAGGCATCGTGCCATCGAGGGTGTAATAAATCACATCATTAGGCTCATTCACTTGCAAATTGGCACGGATACCACCGCCTGCAATCGCCGTGTAGTTGGGCATGATGTCGTAGTAGTGCTTGGCGAAGTTGTAATTCTGCTCCTCATAGAGTTTGAAGAGCTGAGGAAGTCGCTTCAAAAACTCTGAATAGGTGCGAGTGCCTTGTGGACGCCACTGGATTTCTGCCAAAGCAGCCAAACGAGGCAAAGCCATATATTCGGTTTGGCGGTGCGTCTTGAAATACTCTGACCACAAGTTGGCTTGCACACCCAATATGTGTTTACCCTGTTCGGGTGTTAAAGCAGCAGGCATAGGTTCGTAGCTGTAGACGCGTTCGAGAGGCAAGTAACCACCAATCGCCAAAGGCTCTTGCTTTGCATCTTTTGCTTGATAATAGTCGAAGTAGAGATACGTATTGGGCGACATGATCACGTCATGACCACTTTGAGCAGCTTCGATACCACCAGCTTCGCCGCGCCATGACATCACTGTGGCATTGGGAGCAAGACCACCTTCGAGAATTTCGTCCCAACCGATGATGCGCTTACCATAGCGCGCCAAGGTGTTTTCTGCATGACGAATCACATAGCTCTGCAAACGCTCTTCAGCAGAGTGCTTACCTTCGGCTTGCAGTTGATTCTTTTGGATCATAGCTTGGCACTTAGGACAAGTCTTCCAGCGTGTTTTGGGGCACTCGTCGCCACCAATGTGGAAATAATTGCCAGGGAACAACTGAGCTACTTCACCCAATACTTTGTCTATGAATTCGTAAGTTTGGGGATTACCAGCACAGAGCACATCGCTGCTCACGCCCCAGATTTGTCCCACTTCGTAAGGACCACCTGTGCATCCCAAATGGGGATAAGCAGCAAGTGCTGCCAACATGTGACCAGGGAGGTCGATTTCGGGAATAATCACGATGTTGCGAGCGGCTGCATAGGCGATGATGTCTTTGCACTGTTCTTGCGTGTAAAATCCACCATGAGGCTTGCCGTCATATTTGCCAGTGTTTTTACCAATCACCGTAGCCGAACGATGACTACCGATTTTGGTGAGTTCGGGCAACTGCTTGATTTCGATGCGCCAACCTTGGTCGTCGGTCAAGTGCCAGTGCATGCGGTTGATGCCGTGCAAAGCAATCATGTCGATGAATCGTTTCACACTATCAGCAGTGGCAAAGTGACGAGCCACATCGAGCATCGTGCCACGATAGGCAAAGCGCGGAGCATCGTTGATTTCCACACCGGGCAAAGCGATTCTACCATTTTTTGACATATATGCACGCTCCTTTTCACTGAGGTGGGGGAGTGATTTGCGCAAAGTTTGGATGCCATAGAACGCACCCGCCTTGGTGCTAGCTGCAATGCTCACCGTTTTGCTGTCGATGCGCAAACGATAACCTTCGGGTGCAAAATCTTTCTCTTCACTGCTCAACACAATAGCAGGTGTCTTTCCACGTTTTGTTGCGATGGACAAAGTTAGTCCTGTGCGATCTGCCACAAACTGTTGCAAGAATTTCGCATTTTCTTGGTCGGCTTTCGACTTGCCGCAAACGATGCGTGTGGCAGGGGTGAGCGTAAAATCACCCCATTGTTGTTGGAGAGTCACTTGTTTGGGAAGCGGCACTACATCATACGACGCCTTGGGCACGCTTTGTGCTGCAAGTGTGAGAGAAAATCCACTCAACAAACAGCTGCAAGCTATGGTTTTGAAGATATTCATAAGGTAAATGTTGATTGTTGCCACAAAGATACAACAATTTTACTCATTTCCTAGTCTCGCCCCTCTTTTTTTTGCTATCTCTAACTTACAATCATAGAACTCATAAAACTATCATGTCATTAGAACAAATCCTCCGACATCGTCGCGCCATCCGCTATTACGACGCGCAACAACCCATTTCTGCCGATCGTGTCGAAGAGTGTCTCAAACTTGCCTCGCTCGCTCCCACGAGCTCCAACATGCAGTTGTGGAAAGCGCATCACATCACCGACCCTGCTGTCATCCAACAACTCGTGCCAGCCTGCCTTGGACAATCCACCATCAGCACTGCCCAACAGTTGGTCATCTTCACCGTAGAACCCTCTCTCTACAAAGAGCGTTGCCAACAAAATCTTGATTTCCAACGCGAAAACATCAAGCGTACTTATCCCGAAGCGAAGTGGAAGAAATATACTGCCCTTCAAACTTCTTACTACACCAAGGTGGTTCCATTCCTCTATAGTCGCTTCTTCGGACTCTGGGGTGGGGTGCGCAAAGTCATTGCCACCCTCGCTGGGTGCTTCCGTCCTGTGCCTCGCCAAATGACGGAAGGTGCCATGGACACCGTCCTCCACAAGAGTTGTGCGCTGGTGGCACAAACTTTCATGCTCGCCATGAGCGAAGCGGGCTACGACACTTGTCCTGTTGAGGGTTTCGATGCGCATCGCGTGAAACGCATCCTTGGTTTACCTTGCAGCAGCGAAGTAAGTCTCATCGTTTCTTGTGGTATCCGCGATGCCTCTCGTCCGCTGGGCGATCGTTTTCGCGTAGATTTTTCTTCGCAATATCAACGCATCGGACAATAAACCCAAAGGGTGGGGCACACTTTCTCTACGCAAGAAAAATCCCCACCCTTAACACCTCTAAAATCCTCTCTTTTTCCCTCGCGTACGCGCGCGCACCTTGCACTTTTGCACTTTTTGCTTTCACAACCTTCACACATTTCTTTGTAAGACGCTCGTAAATAGTGGATTATCGACTATTCATAAACACTTTTTCACAGAGTTGTAAATCTCACGCGAAATTTGCGCCAAAA